>JAPOWL010000453.1:0-18011 GCA_026707615.1 Acidobacteriota bacterium
CGCGCTTCGGTGCCCGCCCGGCGCCGAGGCTCAGGACGGCTCCTCCGGCGGCCGGCCGGCGCTCATCTCCTCGACCAGCGCCAACAGGGCCGAGAGGTCGTGGTGGCCGAGTCCCCGGCCGTGAAGGCCGTTGATCGACTGCATCGTCACAGCGCCGGCGGGCAGGGCGACGCCGAGCTCGTGGGCGAGGCTCAGCACGATGTCCAGGTCCTTGTGGTAGAGGCGGCTCTCGATGCCGGCGGCAAAGTCCCGGCGCACCATGCGGTCGCCGAAGAAGTCGAGCACGCGGCTCGACGCCATCCCGTCGAGCATCGCCTTCCGGACCCGCCCAGGGTCGAGGCCACTGCGCTTGGCCATGGTAAGCGCCTCCGCGACCCCCTGCGCCGTCACGAGCAGCAGCAGCTGGTGGCACGCCTTGGTCGCCTGTCCGGCCCCGGACCCGCCCATGTGGCGGACCTTCGCGCCGATGCACTCCAGCAGCGGCCGGACGCGCTCCAGGACCTCGGACTCGCCGCCGACCATGATCGACAGGGTGGCGTCCCGCGCCCCCTGCGGTCCACCCGAGACCGGGGCGTCGAGCAGGTCGATGCCGCGTTCGTGGAGGGCTGCGGCCAGGGCCCGCGTGGCCTGGGGGTCGATGGTGCTCGTGTCGATCACCACCGCGCCTCGCCGGGCGCCGTGGACCACGCCGTCGCTCCCGAGCAGCACCCCCTCGACGTCCGACGTGCCCGTCACCATCGTGAATACGACGTCGCACCGGGCGGCTAGCGCCGCGGGGGTTTCCGCGGACGCCGCCCCCCGCTCGACCAGGGGTGCGGCCGACGCTGCTCGGCGCGCGTAGACCGTCATCTCGTGGCGCCCGCGCAGCAGGTTGAGGGCCATGGGCCGGCCCATCGCTCCCAGACCGATGAACCCAACTCGCACGCGTGGATCCTACCTTGCGGAGGCTGCGCCGGGAGGGCAGACGGCGCCGGCAGAGCCCGCCGCGCTTCGACGTCCGCCCGGGGGAGGGTGGTCCTCGCGCGCCCGCCATGCAGGCCACGGGAACGCGCCTCCGGGCGCGCACAGGTAGAATCCGCTCGATCCCCGCGGCGGTGGGCCGCTCCCGGCGTGCGCCGGCGGGGGCACGGAGCAGACCATGAGCGTCACGTCGAAGGTTCGCGGCATCGGGTTTCTCGTCGACGAGTCGTCACCCGACGAGATCGTCATTCCCGACGACATGGGGGCGGACGAGCGCCTCCTGATGCGGTCCATCGAGGAGTTCGCGGCCCAGGAGGTCGCGCCGCACCTCGAGCGCATCGAGCAGCGGGACGAGGAGATCATCCTGCCGCTCTTCCGCAAGGCCGCGGACCTCGGCATCTTCATGGCGGAGGTGCCGGAGGAGCACGGCGGGCTGGGCCTCAACGTCCTCGCCATCGCCGGCATGAGCGAGAAGCGCTCCGCGTTCGGCGGCCTGGCCTCCACCGTCTTCGCGCACCAGGGCATCGGCACGCTGCCGCTCATCAACTTCGGCACCGAGGCGCAGCGGTCCCGCTACCTCCAGCGCTGCATGGACGGCCGCATCATGGCCGCGTTCGCCCTGACCGAGCCGGGCTCGGGGTCGGACGCCATGAACATCCGCACGACGGCCGTCCTGAACGACCGCGGCACGCACTACGTCGTCAACGGCGCGAAGCAGTGGATCACCAACGCCGGCTGGGCCGACCTGTTCATCCTGTTCGCCAAGGTGGACGGCACGAAGTTCACCGCGTTCCTGCTCGACCGGGAGACGCCGGGGCTGACCGTCGGCGGGCACGAGCGACTCCTCGGCCTGCACGGGTCGTCGGTCTGCGCCCTGACGCTCGAGGACGTGGCCATCCCGGTGGAGAACCTGCTCGGGGAGATCGGCAAGGGGCACCGGGTGGCGCTCTGCACGCTCAACCTCGGGCGGATGAAGATGGCCGCCAACTGCGCCGGCACGTCCAAGAAGGCGCTGGCCACGGCCTGCGCGTACGCGGCGGAGCGACAGCAGTTCGGTCGGCCCATCGCGAGCTTCGGGTTGATCCAGGCCAAGCTGTCCGAGATGGCGGCCCGGGCCTACGCCGCCGAATCCGTCGCCTACCGCACGGCGGGCCTCGTCTACACCGCGATCGGGGCACTCGATGACACGGCGCGCGACTCGCTCGACGCCAAGCTGGCAACGCTGGCCGAGTTCTCCGCCGAGTGCGCCATGGCGAAGGTGTTCGGCACCGAGACGTACCACGGTCTGGCCGACGAAGCGCTGCAGATCTTCGGCGGGAACGGCTACAGCGAAGACTACCCGGTCGCCCGCATGTACCGCGACTCGCGGATCACGCGCATCTACGAGGGCACGAGCGAGATCTGCCGGCTGTCGATCGGCAAGGCGATGCTGAAGCGTCTCGACCGCGGGTCGCTCGAGCTTCCGCGGCCGATCCTGCCGCTCCGGCTCGAGGCCTCGGGAGGCGACCCCGCCCGCGCCGCGGCGCTCCGCGGCCCCGTGGCGGGCCTGCGGGCGATCTGCCTCGACCTGCTGTCGCAGGCGGTGGCGCGCTTCGGGACCGACCGGCTGCTCGACGACGACCGACAGGGCTATCTCGGCGGCATCGCCACCGTGGCCATCGAGCTCTACGCAGCGGAGTCGACGGCCCTTCGCGTCCGCAGGCTCGAGGAGAGCCGGCCCGGCGCCGACACCTCGCTCGCGGCGGCACTCGCTCGTCGCGCGTTCGAGCGGGCGGCCGGCCGCGTCCGACAGGAGGCGGCCGCGCTGCTGAGCGGGCTGCACACAGGCGACGATCTGCGAGAGGCCCTCGCGGCGGTCGATCGGCGCCTGCCCCTGCCGGCGGACCGCATCGCCCTGGACGGCCGGATCGCCCGCGCCCTCGTCGAGCGGGGCGGTGCGCTCCCGGATTTCGCGGCGGCGTAGTCGGAGCCGTCGGGCGACGAATGGTGGGCGGTCCCGTCGCTTGATATAGTGGCGCCGGTCCGCGGGCCGCAATCCGCGAGCCCGACCAGGGCCGGGAGACCGCCCGCCGGGGAAGGAGCCGCAGAATGAAGCTGGTCACCGCGATCATCAAGCCGCACATGCTGGACGAGGTTCGCGACGCCCTTTCGCGCCTCGGCGTCGCCGGCATGACGACTACCGAGGTCAAGGGCTTCGGCCGCCAGAAGGGCCACACGGAGATCTACCGCGGCGCCGAGTACTCGGTGGACTTCGTGCCGAAGATCAAGCTCGAGATCGTCGTCGCCGACGATCGGGCGGAGGCGATCGTCGACGCCGTCAAGACCTCCGGACGCACGGGGCAGATCGGCGACGGCAAGATCTTCGTCAGCGACATGCAGCAGGTAGTGCGGATCCGAACCGGGGAATCGGGACCGGACGCGCTCTGACCGTCCGGCGCGCTCCGGGATCGCGACGACACCTGCCGCCGAGCCGCGGAGGGTGAGCGGGGAAGCGCCCGTCGCGACCGGGCGTCCCTCCGCGACCCCGGTCCGGTGCGCCGCAATCCGGGCAGGCGCAACCCATACATCGGCGCCGTGAACCTGACGCCGCGGCGGCCGCGCACGCC
Source organism: Acidobacteriota bacterium (assembly GCA_026707615.1). Lineage (GTDB taxonomy): Bacteria > Acidobacteriota > Vicinamibacteria > Vicinamibacterales > UBA8438 > JAGWAJ01. The sequence goes on from JAPOWL010000453.1 coordinate 3,567, forward strand.
GTGGAGAGAGGGGCAGCATACGCATGAGGTTCAAGTCGAAAGCCGTTCTGATCGGATTGGGCGGAGCGCTCGCCGTCGCCGTCCCGCGCACCGCCTGGGCTCAGGACGGCCTGAGCTCGGGAGACACGGCCTGGATGCTCACGTCGGCCGTGCTCGTTCTGTTCATGACGATTCCGGGTCTCTCGCTCTTCTACGCCGGCCTGGTCCGCGCCAAGAACGTCCTGTCGGTGATGATGCAGTGCTTCGCCATCACCTGCCTCGTCACGATCCTGTGGACCGTCTACGGGTACGGGCTGGCGTTCGGGGACGGCGGCGGCCTGAACGCGTTCATCGGGATGGGCAAGTTCTTCCTCTCCGGCGTGGGCGTGGACTCGATGAACGGCACGATCCCGGAGACCGTGTTCCAGATGTTCCAGCTCACGTTCGCCATCATCACTCCGGCGCTCATCGTGGGCGCGTTCGCCGAGCGGATGCGGTTCTCGTCGATGATGGCGTTCATGGCGCTCTGGGTGACCATCGTCTACGCCCCGGTGGCCCACTGGGTGTGGGGGGGCGGCTGGCTCGGCGATCTGGGCGTCCTCGACTTCGCGGGCGGCACGGTCGTGCACATCAATGCGGGTGTGGCCGCGCTCGTCCTCTGCATCGTCCTCGGCCCGCGGTCCGGATACCCCGCGACGCCGATGCCGCCGAACAGTCTCGTGCTCACGGTGGTCGGTGCGTCGATGCTCTGGGTGGGATGGTTCGGCTTCAACGCGGGCAGCCAGCTCGCCGCCGACGGGGTGGCGGGCATGGCCATGGCGGTGACCCACATCGCCACCGCGACGGCCGCGCTCACCTGGATGATCGTGGAGTGGTTCTCGCACGGCAAGCCGAGCGCGCTCGGCATTGCCACGGGCGCGGTCGCCGGTCTCGTCGCCATCACCCCGGCGTCGGGAACGGTCGGCCCCGTCGGCGCCCTGGCCATCGGCGTCGCGTCCGGCGCCCTCTGCTACTGGGCGGCCAGCAGCCTGAAGCGCAAGCTGGGCTACGACGACTCGCTCGATGTCTTCGGCGTGCACGGCGTCGGCGGCTTCGTCGGCGCAATCCTGACCGGCGTGTTCACGGCGACGGCGTTCGGCGGAGCGGGCCTCGCCGAAGGCGTCGGGATCGGCCAGCAGGTCGGCCTCCAGTTCGCGGGCGCCGGCGCGACCATCGTCTACTCGGGCGTGCTCACCTTCGTGATCGCGAAGGTGCTCGACGTCGCGATGGGCCTGCGGGTGGACGCCGAGGAAGAGGGCGAAGGCCTCGACCTCGCGCTGCACGACGAGCGCGGGTTCAACCTGTAGCGCGGGCACGGACGATCGCCCGCGGCCCGGCGCGGCCGCGGGCGATCGTCACGCCCCGTGCGTCACGCGTTCGGCTATCGCCGCGCCGAGCTCCGCGGTGGCGGCGGTACCGCCGAGGTCGCGCGTCAGTCGCTCCCCGCCGGCCACCTGTTCCTCCACGGCCCGCACGACCGCCGCGGCCGCCTCCCGCTCCCCCAGGTGGTCGAGCATCAGCGCGCCCGTCCAGATCTGCCCGATGGGGTTCGCGATGCCCTTGCCCGCGATGTCGGGGGCGGACCCGTGGACGGGCTCGAACATCGAGGGATGATCGCGCTCGGGGTTGATGTTCGCGCCGGGAGCCAGTCCTATCGAACCTGCGGCGGCGGGGCCGATGTCCGACAGGATGTCCCCGAACAGGTTGCTGGCCACGATGACGTCGAACCAGTCGGGGTGCTGCACGAGGTGCGCCGCGAGGATGTCGATGTGGAACTGGTCGGTCCGGACGTCCGGATACTCCGCGGCGATGGCGTGGAAGCGCTCGTCCCAGTACGGCATGCTGTGGATGATGCCGTTCGACTTCGTCGCCGAGGTGAGGTGGCGGTCGGGCCGCGTGCGGGCGAGCTCGAACGCGTAGCGGATGATGCGGTCGGTTCCGCGCCGCGTGAAGACCGACTGCTGCACGACCAGCTCCTCGTCGGTCCCGGCGAACATCCGGCCGCCGATCTCGGAGTACTCGCCCTCCGTGTTCTCGCGCACCACGACGAAGTCGATCTCCTCGGGCGTGCGCCCCGCCAGCGGCGACGTCAGCCCCGGCAGCAGGCGCACCGGGCGCAGATTGACGTACTGATCGAACGTGCGCCGGATGGGTATCAGCAGTCCCCAGAGCGACACGTGGTCGGCGACGCCCGGATAGCCGACCGCGCCCAGGTAGATCGCGTCGGCACCGCGCAGCTCGTCGAGGTAGTCGGGGGCGGCCATCGCGCCGGCACGCGCGTAGCGCTCGCAGCCCCAGTCGTAGCTGCGCCAGCGGCACTCGAACCCGTAGCGGCGCCCGGCCGCCTCCAGGACGCGCACCCCTTCGGGCACGACCTCCGTCCCGATGCCGTCTCCGGGTATCAATGCGATCTCGTAGTTGCCCATCTGGTGTCGTCCCCTCGCCCTGGCGCGCCCCCGCGGCCGCGCAGGGAGCATGCGCCCGCCCGACGGACCGGCGCTGGTCCGGGGCAGATGCCCCGGCCTGGTGACGAACGGGCCTCCGCCCGCCGGGCCGCGATCTCGTCCTCGCGGCACCCGCGCGCAGGCCTCTAGCGCACGATGCCGTCCGCCCGCAGGGCGTCGATCTCGTCGGCGTCGTACCCCGCTTCCCGCAGAATCTCGTCCGTGTGCTGGCCCAGGAGCGGCGCGGGACGTCCCGGGGTGAGCGGGGTGGACGAGAGCTTGATCGGCGTGCCCAGGGTCGAGATCGTCCCCAGGGTCGGGTGCTCGGTCTCGACCACCATCTCGCGCGCCCGGACCTGCGGATCGTCCATCACCTCGCGGTAGTCCTGGATGGGCCCGCAGGGAATGTCGTGGGCGTCGAGCTCGGCCAGCCAGTGGGCGCGGGGGCGGGTCGCGGTGACCGCCTCGATGGCGGCGGCGAGGCGCTGCCGGTGCCGGACCCGGCTGCCGTCGCTCGCGAAGGCCGGATCGTCCGCCCACTCCGGGTGGCCCAGGAGGCGCGCGAGGCGCCCGAAGATGCGATCGTTCGCCGCGCCGAGCGTGATGAAGCCGTCGCTGCAGCGGACCGCCTGGTACGGCGCGCTCATCCGATGCGCGGACCCGAGCGGCCCGGGCACCCGTCCCGTCGAGAACAGCTCCGTCGCCTCCCACACCGAGAGCGCCACGCCGGCGTCGACGAGGGCGGCGTCGACGTGCTGGCCGCGGCCGGTGCGAGTCCGGTGCCGGAGGGCGCCCAGGATGCCGATGACGGCGAACAGCCCCGCCCCGAGGTCGGTGAGCGGCACCCCGACCTTGACCGGCGGGCGGTCCGGCTCTCCGGTCACCGACATCAGCCCGGAGACGCCCTGGGCGACCAGGTCGAAGCCTCCCTTGCCGGCGGCGGGTCCGGTCTGCCCGTACCCGGAAATGGAGGCGTAGACGAGGCCGGGGTTCGCCGCGGCCAGCGACGCGTAGTCGAGCCCGAAGCGGGCCATCACTCCCGGCCGGTAGTTCTCGAGGAGCACATCCGCCGCGGCCGCCAGCCGCCGGAGGAGCGCCTGCCCGCGCGGCGCCTTCAGGTCGACGACGATGCCCCGCTTGCCGCGGTTCACCGCGTTGAAGGCGGCGCTGTCGTTCCCTTCCGCGCCGGCCATGCGGCGTGACGAGTCGCCGGCGGGCGCTTCCACCTTGATCACGTCGGCGCCCATGTCGCACAGTACCATCGCGCAGTACGGCCCCGCCATGACCTGCGTCACGTCGAGCACGCGCAGGCCGTCGAGCGCGGTGGTCATGACGGCCGGCGCCGTGCCGCGTCACGGGACGGGAGGCTGCAATCGTGTCGACGCCGCACGTCGTTCGCACCCGGGAAGGCCCGATCGCCGTCGTCACCTTCAATCGACCCGAGGCCCGCAACGCGATGACCTGGCCGATGTACGACGCGCTGGTCGAGCTGTGCGAGGAGCTCGACCGGGCGGACGACGTCCGCGTCGTCGTGTTGCAGGGGGCGGGGTCGAAGGCGTTCGTCGCCGGGACGGACATCGCGCAGTTCCGCACGTTCCGCACCGCGGAGGACGGCGTGCGTTACGAGCAGCGCATCGACGCCGTCGTGGACCGACTGGAGAGGCTCGCCAAGCCGACCATCGCCGCCATAGACGGTGTGACGACCGGCGGCGGCTGCGCGCTCGCCGCCGCCTGCGACCTGCGGATCTGCACGGCGCGGTCGCGCTTCGGCGTGCCGATCGCGCGGACGCTCGGCAACTGCCTCTCCGCCTCGAACCATGCCCGCTTCCTCGATCTGATCGGCCCCGCCCGCCTCAAGGAGCTGCTGTTCACCGGCCGTCTCCTGACCGCCTCGGAGGCCGCCGACGCGGGGCTCGTCAACCGGGTCGTCGAGCCCGACCGGCTCGCCGCGGTCGTCCGCGAGTACGCGCAGACGATCGCGGCGAACGCGCCGCTGACCGTTCGGGCGAGCAAGGAGATGATTCGACGGATTCAGGAACACCGGCGGATCGATCCGGCGCTCGGACGCGACCTGATCATCAGGTGCTATACGAGCGCCGACTTTCACGAGGGCGTCGACTCGTTTCTCGAGAAGCGCGCACCGCACTGGACCGGAACGTAACCGCCTGCGTCCCGTCCTGGCGCGGCCTTGCGGTCCTCGTGGGAGTCCGCGGGCGAGAGGCTCCTCCGTCGCCCGTTCAGCGGCGCAGGCTCCAAACCGCCGTTCGCCGCCTGGCGGCCTCCCCTGCGGCGCGATTCTACTCCGTCCCGGCGGGCCCGTCCGGCGTTCCGGCGGGGAGCCCGAGCGCGCGGCGGACGAGGCCGGCGAGCGCCGCCAGCCCCGGGCCGACCGGTCCGGTCAGGTGCAGGCGGAGCACCCGCCGGCCGCGCTCGGTGAGCACCGCGACGTCGCCGTGCGCCTGCGCCTTCTTCACCGCGCCGAAGGTGGACGCATGATTCGGCACGCGCAGGTCCCTCGTGTCGTCGCACGTCACCTGCAGGAAGACCCCGCTGTTCGCGCCCCCCTTGAACGCCTGTCCCGTGGAGTGCAGGAAGCGGGGCCCGAACCCCACCGTCGTCGCCACCCGCCGCGCGTCCCGAACGGCGTGGCGCAGCCGGGCGAGCGACGCCGCGTGCGCCTCGCAACGCTCGACGTAGGCCAGCACGCCGAAGTAGTCGCGCGGGCGGAGCCGGGCGCAGTGGGCGGCGACCAGCGCGTCGAGCCGATCCGATCCGGCTGCCTCCCGGAGCGACGCGGCCTGATCCTCGTCCGCGTAGGCCAGGATCTCGCCCCCCGGGTACGACCCGCGTGCCAGCGGCGGTTCCTGCGGCCGCCCGCCGCGCGCGGCGTGCTCGGCGGTCCATCGGCGCGCGGCGACCTTGCTCGCCTCGACGTCCGGCTGATCGAACGGATTCACCCCGAGGACCGCGCCCGCCACGGCCGTCGCGATCTCCCAGCGGAAGAACTCGCCGGCGATGTGGTAGCGGTCCGGGAGCGACAGGCGCACGACGGGTTGGCCCGCCGTCTCCAGGCGGGCGAGCGCCGCGTCCTGGCCGGCGTCCTCGTCGCCGTCGAGGTGCAGGGAAACGAAGATCCGGTCGTCGTCGTAGACGCCGGGCGCGCCGAGCGCCTCCCCGTCTATGGGAAGGATGCCGGTTCCCCGCTTGCCGGTCGATTCGGCCAGCAACTGCTCGAGCCACGCGCCGAGGCTGCGGATGGCCGGCGACAGGGCGAGCGTGACCTTGTCGCGCCCCTGCCGGGCGCCGGCGCCGAGCAGCAGGCCGAGTCCGACCCTTCGGGGCTCGTGGGACTTGCTTAAGGCCTAGTCCGACCGCGGGATTGCGCGCCGCCGGCACCCCGGCCGCGCACGCCCGCGCCATCCGTTCGGCGGCGGCCAGCAGCCGGCCGGTATCGAGGCCCATCAGGGCGGCCGGCACGATCCCGAACGGCGAGAGGGCCGAGAATCGTCCGCCGATGCTCGGCTCGCCCCGGAACACGGCCCGGTACCCGGACGCCGAAGCCCGCTCGTCGAGCGCCGACCCCGGATCGGTGATCGCGACGAAGCGCGAGCCGGCCCCACCGGGGCCGACCCGCTCGGCCACCCGCGCGAAGAAGTAGCGCTCGAAGAGACTCGGCTCCAGCGTCGTGCCCGACTTGCTCGCCACCACGAACAGCGTGCGCCCGACATCGAGCTGCGCCTCGAACGCACGGACCTGGGATGGGTCGGTGGAATCCAGGACCCGGAGGTCCGGTGCCCCGGAGACGTGCCCGAAGGTCTCGCGCAGCACTTCCGGGCAGAGGCTCGAGCCGCCCATTCCGAGCAGCCCGACGTGGCGGAAGCGTTCCGCGGCTACCGCGGCGCCGAACCGGCGCAGGGGATCGAGAGCCTCGCGCATCCGGGCCGGCGCGTCGAGCCAGCCCAGCCATCGCTCCTCGCCGGAGCCGGTCCAGAGCGACGCGTCCTTGCTCCAGAGGCGTGCCGAGCCGCTCCCGCGCTCCCAGTCGGCGACCGCGTCGGCCTGCGCCGCACGCAGCTCCGGCGGCAACCGGCCGCCGTCCATCCCGGGCTCCCCGCCTGCAGCCATCGCCGCCTCTCCGACGCCGGGCCGTCCCCGGGGCCCCGGAGAGGGCCGGCGCGGCGTCATCCTACCACCGCCTCCCGCCGGGACCAGGCGGTGCGCCGGGCCCCGCCGTGGGTCGGTCCACGAGGGCCCACCGCGGGTGGGCCCTCGATGCTGGCCGTCGGGTTGCATGCGGTCCTTCGGGCAGTGGTCGGCGCAGGCCTCCCGCGAGCCGCCGGCATCGTGAGGGCGGGTGCGCGTGTACAGTGAGCGGGGCGGGCTGGGCCCGGCCGAGGATTCGACCTGATGGACGCGGCAGTCAGAATGAGGGGCGTGACGAAGACCTTCGGGCGGTTGACGGCCGTCGGCGGGCTGGATCTGGAGGTCCCGCGCGGCGGACTGTACGGCTTCATCGGTCCCAACGGCGCGGGGAAGACGACCGCGATCCGCATGCTCATGTCCATCCTCTTCCCGGACGAGGGCACCATCTCGATCCTCGACCACGCGTCCGCGCTCGAGGCGAAGGACCGGATCGGATACCTCCCCGAGGAGCGCGGCCTCTACCGCAAGATGCGGGTACGACCGTTCCTGCGCTACATGGGACGCCTGAAGGGCCTCGCCGGCGCCGATCTCGAGCCCCGGATCTCGGCCGCCCTGGAGCGGGTCGGCCTGGCCGGCGTGGATCGCAAGCGTTGCGACGAGCTGTCCAAGGGGATGTCGCAGAAAGTGCAGTTCGTGGCCGCCACGCTGCACGAGCCCGACCTGTTGATACTGGACGAACCGTTCAGCGGGCTCGATCCGGTCAGCATGCGGACGCTGCGCGGCATCATCCTCGAGGAGCACGACCGCGGCGCCACGGTGCTGCTCTCGACGCACGTCATGCCCCAGGCGGAGGAGCTCTGCGAGCACATCGTCATGGTGCACGAGGGCCGCAAGGTGCTCGACGACGACCTCGCGGCCATCCGCCGGGCCTACGATCCGCGGACCGTGGAGCTCGAGCCGCTGAACGCCGATGCCGACCTGTCGCGACTGGCGGCGATGCCGGAGGTGGAGCACGTGCGGCCGGCGGATCGGGCGCAGGAAGTACGGTTGCGGCGGGGGACGGACCCGGCGGAGGCGATGCGCCGGATCCTGGACGCGGTCCCCGCGGCCCGCATCGAGCTCTTCCGACCGCGTCTCGAGGACGTCTTCGTCGATCTGGTCGGGGCCGCGCCCACCGGGCTCGACGAGGAGCCCGATGCCGGGGCGCCGCCGGAGCCGGGCCGGACGGGAGGCACAGCGTGACGCGTATCCTGCAGGTCGCCCTCCGTGACTTCCTGGCCGTGGTGGCGACCAAGGGTTTCCTCTTCGGCCTGGTGACGATGCCGGCGGTCGCGGGCATCATGGTGGTCGTCGGCCCGCGTCTCTTCGACGACGGCGACTACCGCATCGTGGGGGAGTACGCGGTCGTCGATCCGACGGGCGACGTCGCGGCGAGGATGCGGGCGGCGGTGGAGCCGGAGGCGGTCGCGCGCCGCCGTCTGGCCGATGTCCGGCGGGGCATGGGCCAGGTGCCCGAGGCGGTCCGCCGCGTGGCCCCGGACGCTGTCCAGGCGTCGCTCGCGGCCGCGACGGGCCCGGTGCCGGAGGTGAGGCTCACGCTGCTTCCGGCGGACACGGGCCTCGACGCCGCCCGGGAGTGGTTGCAGGGGAGCGCGGACGGGCCGGACGAACCGCGCCGCGTCGCGCTGATCGTGATCCACGACGATGCGGTCCGGGGAGTGGAGCCGGACGGCGCGCTGGGGACGTACGACCTCTACGTGCATCCCGGCCTCGACGATCGCGACATCGACTTCTGCCACGAGGTGATCCGCGAGGCCATCGTGGACGCTCGGGCGGAGGCGCACGGAATCGATCGATCCGCAATCGACCGCCTGCTCGACGTGCCGCGCCAGAGCTCGGTGACCGTGGGGGCCGGCGCCGACGGCGAGACCGTCGGGGGGCTCAACCGCTTCCTGCCGATGGCGTACATGATGCTCCTGTTCATCGGCATCATGGTCGGCGGCCAGAACATGCTCGCGTCGACGGTCGAGGAGAAGTCGAACCGCGTCGTCGAGGTGCTGCTGTCGGCCGTTTCCCCGATGGAGCTGATGGCAGGCAAGCTGCTCGGGGCGGTCGCCGTCAGTCTCGTCATGATGGCCTTCTACGTCGGGATCGGACTGGCCCTGCTGGCTTCGTTCTCGCTGCTCGGCCTCATCGACCCGTGGTTGATCCTCTACCTCGTCATCTTCTTCCTGCTCGGCTTCCTCGTGATCGGCTCGCTCATGCTGGCGGCCGGGGCGGCGGTCAACGACATGAACGAGGCGGCGTCGCTGCAGGCACCGCTGATGGTGGTGATCATGGTCCCGTGGCTGGTCTCGCCGGCGGTGGCCCGCTCCCCGGAGTCGACGCTGGCCTACGTCGTCAGCTTCATGCCGCCCATCAACACCTTCGGGATGCTCATCCGGATGGCCTCGACCCAGCCGCCACCCTGGTGGCAGGTCTGGCTGTCGATCGCCGTCGGTGCCGCCTCCGTGGTCGGCGCCGTGTGGATTGCGGCGAAGGTGTTCCGGATCGGGCTCCTGATGTACGGCAAGCCGCCCGACCTCAGGACGCTGATGCGCTGGGTGCGGGCGGCGTAGGAGTCGGCGGCGCGGCACGGCGCGGCCGCCGGGGCGGCCGTCGATCGCAGGTCCGGGAATGGTGTGGAGATGGCCGCCCGCGCGGCCAGGGAGGCTTGACATGGGCTCGACGGGTGGTTCGGAGATGCGCGGTCGGCGGAGTCGGCTCACGAGGCGGCAGGCGATGCAGGGTCTCGGCGCGGTTCTCGGATCCGCGGCCGTTCTGCAGGAGACGTCCACGTCCGCGCGGGCGGCGCTCGCGGGCGTCGCGCAGCCCGCGGCGGTCGGTCCGTATGACCCGGCCTGGCTTCCCGCGGGCGTCCGGTCCCGCTTCGTGCAGAACGTCAACGGGTTGACCATGCACGTGCTCGAGGCGGGATTCGACGGCGGAGATCGCCCCGCGCTGCTCCTGCTGCACGGTTTCCCGGAGCTCGCCTACAGCTGGCGGCACGTCATGGCCCCGCTCGCGGAGGCGGGCTATCACGTCATCGCCCCCGACCAGCGCGGTTACGGCCGGACGACGGGATGGAGCGCCGACTACGACGGCGATCTGCGTCCGTTCAGCCGCCTGAACGCGGTGCGCGATGCGCTCGCCCTGGTCTCGGCGTTCGGCTATCGCACCGTCGAGGCCGTCATCGGCCACGACTTCGGCTCGCCCATCGCCGCCTGGTGCGCGGTGGCCCGGCCGGACGTCTTCCGAGCCGTCGCGCTGATGAGCGCTCCCTTCGGCGGTACCCCCGAGTGGCCTTTCGATACCGTGAACGGCACGCCGCCCGCCGAACCGGCGGACGGGCCCGACATCTACGAGGAGATGGCCCGGCTGCCGCGGCCGCGCAAGCACTACCAGCGCTACTACCGCACGCGGGAGGCGAACGGCAACATGTGGCGCGCGTCGCAGGGGGTCCACGCGTTCCTGCGCGCCTACTACCACCACAAGAGCGCGGACTGGGCCGAGAACCGGCCCTTCCGCCTCGCGGGGTGGACGGCGGAGGACGTTGCGCAGATGCCGACCTACTACATCATGGACCTCGACATGGGCATGGCGGAGACGGTCGCCCGGGAGATGCCGACGGCGGACGAGATCGCCGCGAACCGCTGGCTCCCCGAGCGGGAGCTCCGGGTCTACAGCGAGGAGTACGGGCGGAACGGCTTCCAGGGCGGCCTGCAGTGGTACCGGTCGGGGGTCATCGCGGACGAGACGCTGACGTTCGCCGGACGGACCATCGACATTCCTTCCCTCTTCATCGCCGGCTCGAGCGACTGGGGCGCGTACCAGCGTCCGGGCTCGCTGGAGCGGATGCAGGAGCGCGCGTGCACGGACATGCGCGGCGTCCACTTCGTGGATGGGGCCGGGCACTGGGTGCAGCAGGAGCAGCCGGAGGCGACGGTGCGCCTGCTGCTGGACTTCCTGCGAGCGGCATGAGGGCGGGGATTCGCCCTGGCGCGACCACGCGGACGCGTCGGACGCCCGGCCCGACCGCGGGTCGCGCCGGGCGTCTGCGCGGGCAGCAACGTGCTGCATCGCACGCGATGCAGCACAGACGCTTGGACTCAGGTGGAAGGCCCCGGGGCGGGGCGAACGGCGGGCGACATCGTACCGGAGAGGTTGGTAGCGGGGGGGGGATTTGAACCCCCGACCTTTGGGTTATGAGCCCAATGAGCTACCAGGCTGCTCCACCCCGCGACACGACTGCAGCGTCGAACGCTGCCGCGAATACGTAGCGTAGCATCGTGCGGGCGGCCACGTCAACGGTGGGTCGCGGGAACCGCCCGGTCGGGGCTGCGCGGCACGTCCCGGATCACGAACACCGTCTCGCCGGGCTTGATCAGACCCAACTCCTCACGCGCCACCGCCTCGATGGTCGCGAGGTCGCCCCGGAGCCGTTCGGTGACGCGGCGCAGCCGGACGTTCTCGGCCCGGAGCGCGCTCACCTGCGCCGTGAGCAGCCGGTGTGCGCGCCAGGTGGCGAACGCGGACGAGAGACCCCGCTCGCCAATCAGGGCGTGCGCCACGAGGAGGGACACCAGGAGGACCAGGAGCGTGCCCGGTCGGGAGGGCCAGGAACGCCAGCCGGGCCGATGCCGGGGTCGGGCGTGGACGGGGGGGGTTGGTTCGGTCATCGTCTGGTTCTCGGAGCGCCGTTCGCGGGGCTGCCGCTTTTGTGCCGCCCATTGGGCAGTTTCGGACGATTCAGGGCCGGGGATTACCCGCGCCGCACAGAGCAGGAGAGAATCGTGCAGGGGAACGACTGTGTGGTGGCGCTGACGACGCTGCCGTTGGAGATGGATGCCGCCGCCCTCGGCCGGACGCTGGTGGCCGAGCGACTGGCCGCGTGCGTTCAGGTGCAGTCGCCGATCCGCTCGGTGTACCGCTGGCAGGGCGCGGTCGAGAGCGCCGCGGAGCAGCTCCTGCACATCAAGACCACGGCACACCGCATGGAAGCCTTGCGGCGGCGCCTGCGCGATCTCCATCCCTACGACGTCCCGGAGCTGGTCGTGCTGCCGATCGTCGACGGCCACCCGGGGTACCTGGCGTGGCTGGTGGAGTCGACCGCTCCCGGGCAGGAGTCCGCGCCGTAGTAACGGGGCGGACTCCTGGAGGGTTGGGTTGGGCGCCGAGCGGGGCCGCAGCGCGACCTGGCGGTCGCGGCGACGAACGGCGGACCAGGAGTCCGCGCCGCAGGACGGGGCGGACTCCTGAAGGACTGGGTGGGCGCCGAGCGGAGTTCCTCATGCGCCGAGTCGGGATACGCCCCAGGAGGCGCCGAAGCCGTCGAGCACGAGCAGGACCCCGCCGCCCGCCTGTCCCGGCGTCGGCAGGGTGCGCCGGCGTGGATGGTCCGCGGGGTCGATTGCCGCGACCATCTCCGGTGAGAGTAGCTTCCGCCCTCCCACGACGTCGCCGACGCGGGGCTGGACGGGTTCGGTGAAGGGCCACAGGCCGACGACCGCCCCGAGCAGGAGTCCGAGCAGGAAGCCGAGCGTGGCCCGCCGCTGCGTCGCCAGGAGCAGCCGCACGAGGTTGCTCACGCCGGCGACGCCGGCCACGACCCCCACCGCCACCGGGACCAGCACGTGGAGCAGGGGCCCGGCCGCGTCCCAGGCGCCCGCGCGGACGACGGCGACGGCCTGCGCCACGGCGTCGAGGATCGGTCGGTACTGGCCGAGCACCAGCAGCAGGTAGGCGCCGGAGACGCCGGGGAGGATCATCGCCGCGCCCCCGGACACGCCTGCCGCGACCAGCAGGGCGTAGGTTCCCGGTCCCGGCGCCCCCACGCGGCTGACGCGTTCCGGATCGAGGACGGCCAGCAGGACCATGCCCGCCACGGCGGCGGCGGCGCTCAGTGCCACCGTGCGATCCAGCGGCCGCACCAGGCGCCAGACGATGGGGATGCCCCCGGCCGCCAGCCCGATGAACAGGCTGTACATGACCCACGGATAGCGGTCGAGCACGGCGCCAATCGCACGTGCGCCTCCCGCGATGGCCAGCACGGCCGAGCCGGCGACGCACGCGAGCATCAGGAGCACCGGCGCCCGCAGCTTCAGGGTCGATGCCTCGGCGACGCCGGCGATGAACTGGGGGTAGAGGCCGACGGCCAGCAGCATCGTCCCGCCGGAGACGCCCGGCACGAGGTTGGCCAGGCCCATGAGCGCGCCGCCGGCGATGCTGCGCGCCACGAGCGACGCTCCCCCGAACGCGGGAGCCCCCGAGCCGAAACCGGTCGCCGGGTCGTCGGGCATGCGGTGGGGCAATCCGCCCCGCCCTGCCGGCCGGTCCGGCGCGCGGGGTCGTCGCGCCGCACCGTAGCGTACGATGCGGTACACTGCAAAGCTCCCGCAGGTCACCGATGGTTCGAGATCAATCGGGGGACGCGGTCCGGCCCCCGGCCGCGGCATGGCCGGTGCGGCTGCTCGTGGCCGGAGCGGTCGTGAGGCTCGCCCTGATGCTGTTCGGGGGGGCGGTCCATCCGGCGTTGGCGTGGCTCGACACCCTGGCTTCCCTGGCCCTCGTGGCCGGACTCGGTCACATCCTCTGGCGCCTGCTGTCGCGCCTGCGGCGGCGCCTGCTGTGGCGGGTGCGGCGGCGGCTGATCCTCTCGTACGTCTTCGTCGGCGTCGTTCCGATAATCCTGGTCGTCACGTTCGTCGGTCTGGCCGGCGCCCTGACGATGCTCGTGACCGGTGCGTACATGGTCCGGTCCGAGCTGGATGACATCGTGGCGGACGCAGGCTCCATCGCCACGACCATCGGGAGCCACCTGACGACCGGCGCCGACATCGACGGCGTGCTGGCCGGCTTCCGGGCCGAGTCCGGGGCCACCTTCCCCGTCGCGGCGGCCGTCATCGATGCCGAGGGCGGCCCCGTCCGGTCCGTCGGGGCGTGGCGCCACGCACCCCGTCCCGCGAAGCTCCCCACCTGGATCGGGAGGGCGGGGTTCACGGGGTTCGTCGCGCTCCCGAACGGCGCGGCGCTCGTCGCCCGGGCCGCGCGCCGGGTGGAGGGGGGCCCGGCCGTCATCGTGGACGTTCCGCTCGGGTCGGGTGCGGTCCGGCGCATCGCGGCCGCGACGGGCATCGAGGTGACGGATCCGGCGTTCGTCGCCGGTGAGCCGGCCGGGCCGGCGGTCGGCGACGCGACGGCCGGGTTCGCGTCGGGCGTCGGGCTTGCGTGGGTCGCCTTTCTGGAGCGGACGGACTGGGACACCGGCTCGGCGGAGGCGGTCGGCCTCGGGATCCGCGTTCCTCCGAGCGCCCTGTACCAGCACCTGTTCGGCTCCCATGCCCGCATCGGAGAAGTCGACGTCGGCTCGATCTTCCTGTTGCTGCTCGCCGTCGTCGGCGGGCTCTTTCTCGTCATGCAGGGCGCCGCGCTCGTGATGGGCTTCGCGCTCGCGCGCTCGATCACGGGTTCGGTGCACGAGCTGTTCGCGGGCACGGAGCGTGTCCGGCGCGGCGACTTCACGCATCGCATCCGGGTGGCCTCCGGGGATCAGCTCGGCGACCTCGCGGACTCGTTCAACGCGATGACGGCAAGCGTCGAGGGGTTGCTGGCGCAGGCGGCCGAGAAGAAGCGCCTGGAGGAGGAGCTGCGCATCGCCCGCGAGATGCAGATGTCGCTGCTGCCGCGCGATGCGGCCACGATTCCGGGACTGACGGTGGCTCCCTTCTCCCGCCCGGCGCGGGAAGTGGGCGGCGACTACTACGACGTGGTCCGGCTGGCGGAACGGCGGCTCGGAGTGCTG
>JAPOWL010000453.1:18021-20868 GCA_026707615.1 Acidobacteriota bacterium
CGCTTCTCTATCCACTCCTCATTTGTCTTGGAAGGCTCGGAGTGCTGGTGGCCGATGTGTCCGGAAAGGGGACCTCCGCCGCGTTCTACATGGCCGAGCTCAAGGGCCTCGTCCTGAGCCTGAGTCCCATCTACGAGTCGCCCCGCCGGCTGCTGATGGAGGTCAATCGCATCCTCTCGGCAAGCCTCGACGAGCAGAGCTTCATCACGATGACGTACGCCGTCATCGATCTCGACGCGCGGACCATCACCTACGCCAGGGCGGGGCACACGCCGTTCATCTACCTGAAGCCCGGAGAGCCCGACGGCGCCCGGATGCTCGCGCCGGACGGGCTCGTGCTCGGCCTGCGGGGCCTCGAGGGGCACTTCGACGCGCTGATCGAGGAGCGGACGCAGCCCATCGGTGCGGGGGACCTCGCCGTGCTGTTCACCGACGGCATCACCGAGGCGATGAACGAGGAGGCGGACATGTTCGGGGAGGAGCGGCTCAGCCGCCTGCTCCAGGAGCATGTCGGCCTCCGGCCCACCGCGCTGCTCGACCGCGTCCTGCAGGACGTGGAGGCGTTCGTCGGCAGCGCCGATCAGCACGACGACATGACGATGGTGCTGGTCCGGGTCGACGAGCTGCCCGTCGCCCGCCGCGAGCCCCTGGTGTCCGCGGCCACCGCCTGAGCCGGCAGCGATGGCGGACCTCGCGGTCGTGTTCCGGACGCGGTCGGAGGTCGAGGCCAACGTCGTCCGCGGGTTGCTCCGCACGCACGGGATCGCGGCCGTCCAGAGCCCGCCGGCCGGTCGGGCGGTGCCGGGCCTCCTGCGGGACGAGGCGGGCGAGGTACGCGTGTCCGTCCCCCCCGAGCTCGCACGAACCGCGGCGCGCGTGATCGCCGAGGTGCGGAGCGAGGCTTCGCGCGCCATGCCGCTGCGCGAGGCCCTGGGAGCGCTGGAGGCGGCGCTCGGCTACCGCTTCACGGATCGGGGGTTGCTCGAGCAGGCCCTGACGCACCGGTCGCGGGCCCACGAGGACCCGAGCGGAGAAGTCGTGGACAACGAGCGGCTGGAGTTCCTCGGGGACGCCGTTCTCGGGCTCGTGGTCGCCGACCGCCTGGTACGGGAGTTCCCCGAGCGCGACGAGGGATGGACCTCGAAGGTGAAGGCGAAGCTCGTCTCGGCGCCGACGCTGGCGCGCCTCGGCGAGCAGGTGGGGCTGGGCGACCACCTCCTGCTGGGACGCGGAGAGGAAAAGACCGGCGGGCGCCGCAAGCAGTCGCTGATCGCCGACACGTTCGAGGCGGTCGTGGCCGCCATCTATCTCGACGGCGGTCTGGCCGCGGCCGCCGCGTTCCTCGACGCGTTTCTGAGCGAGGCCCTCGACGGCCTGCGCGCGAACGGCGTGGCGGCCGAGGCCCCCGCGGACTGGAAGTCGACGCTCCAGGAGTGGCTGCAGGCGCGGGGTCGGCCGCTGCCCGACTACCGCCTCACGGCGGAGGAGGGTCCGGACCACCGCAAGACCTTCACGGTCGACGTGACGGTGGACGGGGGAGTGCCTGCCCGCGGCGCGGGTCGCAGCAAGAAGGAAGCGGAGCAGAAGGCGGCCCGGCAGGCGCTGGCGGATCTGCGGTCCGCGGCGGAGGATTCCGGGGCGGATCGGGCGATCAGTCGATCTCGATGAGCCCCCACGACCGCGGGGGGCGGCGCGCCGGCGCCGCGGTTGCGGTCCGGGGTGCGGGCACCGGCGGGGGGGAAGGGTCCACGCGCGGCAGCCGGGAGGCGGCGTACTCCTGCACCTCGTGCTCGAGCCTCGGGCCCTCGGGCGGTACGGGTCGGCAGTGCAGGCGGACCCAGAGGCGCAGCAGGGGATCGGCGAAACTGTAGCGCTTCTGCCGTACCCCGACCATGTCGACATCCTCGAGCCAGGCAAGGTAGTCGCGCGTCGAGCCGGGCGTGCGGCCGAGGCGCAGCGCGATCGCGGACAGGGTGAGAGGCTCCTCGTCCGCCAGAACGCCCAGGATTGCCTTGAGCGCGCCGTACCCTCGCGCGCGATGAAGGCGCAGCTCGTAGCTGAAGCGGCAGATCCAGTACAGCGGAGCGCCCGGCGCGAGCTCGGACGCGAGGAAGCGTTCCGGCGCGGGGGATCTTCCGGCGGCGATCGCGTCCACGATGCGGTCCACGTAGGCCGGACGGCCGTCGGCCAGGGCGTGCACCCTGCGGGCGACGTCGTTCCGCTCCGCATCCGTCCGCCCCACGCGCCGCGCGGACAGCGCGGCCATCACCTCCGTCGGCGAGAGGCGCGGGAGGTGAACCACCTCGAAGCGATCCGGCCGACCGCGAAGCAGCCGGAGGGTCCGACCGACGTACCGGCTCGCCAACGCGAAGCGGTTCGGGCTCTCCTGCAGCGCATCGAGGAATTCGCCCAGCACGCCGCGCAGGCCGGGGAAGCTCTCGAAGGTGCGGAGCTCGAGGAGACCGTCCAGCAGGAACGCGGGCGTCGCGGCCCCCTGCCGTCCCGGGCGTCCCAGAAGACGGAGCAGGGCGTCGAAGGCGTCGCGCGCGCTGCGCCGACCGTCCCGGAAGACGTGCGGATCGTCGCCGGAGGCGTATGGCGAGTCGGCCGTGACGGCGGCGAGGAAGCCCTCGGGCGTGGAGGCCGAGCGCTCGACGTCGATGTACTGGCTGCCGCCCCGGGCCGCCAGGTGCAGGGCGACGCGGCGGAGCACCGTCGTGCGGCCGGTGCCGCAGCCTCCGAGCACGACCGGAATGCGGGGCGGTGCGGCGTCGAGCGCCGCAAGGACGCGTCGTTCGATGGACGGGCGTTCGGCAAGCAAAGGGCGCTCGGGCGGCACAGTTGTTA
>JAPOWL010000453.1:20878-24394 GCA_026707615.1 Acidobacteriota bacterium
GGGGCCCGTGGGGGAGACGGGGGTAAAGGGAAAATCGTCGACCTGCTGGCGCCCGCGTTCTCCGTGGTGGCGCGCTCCCAGGGCGGGCACAACGCCGGGCACACCGTGCTCGTCGGAGACCGGCAGTTCATTCTGCACCTGATCCCGTCCGGCATCCTGCACCCGGGCGTCACCTGCGTGATCGGCAACGGGGTCGTGATCGACGTCCGGGCACTCTTCGCGGAGCTGGACGGACTGGCGGCGCAGGGGATCGACCTTCAGGGCCGGCTCCTGGTGAGCGACCGTGCCCACGTGATCCTGCCCTACCACCGCGAGATCGAGCGGCTGGCGGAGGAGCGCCGCGGCGCCCTGCGCATCGACACCACGTCCCGCGGGATCGGGCCGAGCTACGAGGACAAGGCGGCGCGGCGGGGCATCCGCGTCGCCGATCTCGCCGGCGGCGCGAACGGGGAGCGCCTGGCCGACCTGGTGCGCGCCAACGTGGAGGCCCGCAACCGACTCGTGACCGGCGAGCCTCTCGACTGGCGCGCGGTGCATGCCGAAGCGGCGGAATCGTGGTCGCGGCTGCGGCCGATGGTCGGTGACGTCTCGGAGTTCCTGCAGGCGGCGCTGGACGCCGGCCGGCCGGTGCTGTTCGAGGGTGCCCAGGGCGCGATGCTCGACGTCGACCACGGAACGTATCCCTACGTGACCTCGTCGAACGCGACGATTGGAGGCGTCTGCACCGGGCTCGGCGTGGGGCCGCGGGCCATCGGCTCGGTGCTCGGCATCGCGAAGGCCTACACCACCCGCGTGGGGGCCGGCCCGCTGCCGACCGAGCTCGAGAGCGCCATGGCCGACAAGCTCCGGGAGGCAGGCCGCGAGTACGGCGCTTCGACCGGCCGTCCCCGCCGGTGCGGCTGGTTCGATGCCGCGGTGGTCCGTCGGGCGGTGCGCATCAACGGCATCGACGCGCTGGCCGTCACCAAGCTCGACGTGCTCGACGGCCTCGACGAGCTCCGCATCTGCACCGGATACCGATGCGGCGACGCTCGTCTCTCCGACCTTCCCGCCGACGTCGAGCGCCTCGAAGCCTGCGAGCCGGAGTACGAGACGGTTCCCGGCTGGTCGAGCGCCGGGGGAACGGCCGGGGTGCGGCACGAGGCCGGTCTGCCTACCGCGGCGCGCGCCTACCTCGACCGGCTGGAGGCGCTCTGCGGCGCGCCGATCAGCGTCGTGTCCACGGGATCGGAGCGGTCCGACACGATCGTGCGGCCCGGGTCGCTGGGGGCCCGATGGCTGGCCTGAGCCGTCCGGGCAGCCCGGAGCCGGGCGCGCTTCCGGGACCCGGCGCGGTCCGCTGCCGCGGTCTGGTCAAGCGCTACGGCGACGTCGTCGCCGTGGCCGGCCTCGATCTCGACATCGCGCCCGGGGAGTGCTTCGGCCTGCTGGGGCCCAACGGGGCCGGGAAGACGACCACCATCGAGATCCTGGAGGGGTTGCTCGAGCCGGACGCGGGGGAGGTCGAGATCCTGGGCCGGCGGTGGGCGACGGATCGGGAGGCCCTGCGCCAGCGGCTCGGGATCCACCTGCAGGAGTCGCAGTTCGACGACCGGCTGTCGGTGCGCGAGACGCTCGACCTGTTCCGTTCGTTCTATGCGGCCGGTCAGCCGGTGGACGACGTGCTGGCCCTGCTCGGTCTGGAGGGCAAGGCGAGCGCCTGGGTGAGCCGGCTCTCCGGGGGGCAGCGCCAGCGGATGGCCATCGGTTGCGCCCTGGTCGGCAAGCCCGACGTGCTCTTCCTCGACGAGCCGACGACGGGGCTCGACCCGCAGGCGCGCCGGCAGGTCTGGGAGATCGTGGACGGCTTCCGCGGCCGCGGCGGGACGGTGCTGTTGACCACGCACTACATGGACGAGGCCGAGGTGCTGTCGGACCGGGTGGCGATCGTCGACAGCGGGCGCATCATCGCCTGCGGTCCCCCGCGCGAGCTCGTGTCGTCGCTCGGGGCGGGACACGTCATCGGGTTCGCGCTCGACCCCGCCGCGGCGAGCGAGCCGCCGGACTTCGGCTCCCGCCTCGAGGCGCTTCCCGGCGCCCGCTCCGCGCGCCGGGAAGCGGGGGAGTGGAGCCTGACCGCGGCGTCGCTGCACACCGCGATGCCGGCGCTGCTGCGACTCGCGGCGGACGACGGCTGGAGCCTGAGCTCGCTCCGGACGCGCACGGCCACGCTGGAGGACGTCTTCGTCTCCCTCACCGGTCGCCACCTGCGTGATGGCTGATCCGCGCCGGAGCCGGCATCCCGTCGTCGAGCTGACCATCGCCCGGTTCCGGATCCTGGTGCGCGAGCCGGAGGCGCTCTTCTGGGCCTTCGTGTTTCCGATCCTGATGACGGTGGCGCTCGGCATCGCGTTTCGCTCCGCTCCCGCCGGCGTCGTGCCCGTCGCGGTGGTGCACGGTGCCCGGGCGGCGCACGTCGTGGCGGCTCTCCGGCACGCCCCGTCGGTCGAGGTCTTCACCATCGAGCCGGCCGAAGTGCATGCCACGCTGCGCGACGGGCTCGCGCACCTCGTGGTGGAACCGGGGACGCCTCCCGCCTACCGGTACGATCCGACCCGCCCCGAGAACCGGCTGGCCCGGTTGACGGTCGACGGGGCGCTGCAGCGCGCCGCCGGCCGGAGCGACCTCTGGGCGGCGCGGGACGAGCCGGTGGTCGTGCCGGGCGGACGCTACGTCGACTGGCTGGTGCCGGGCCTGCTCGGCATGAACATCATGAGCACGGGAATGTGGGGCGTGGGCTTCTCGGTGGTCATGCAGAGGAGCCGCAAGCTCCTCAAGCGCCTCGTCGCGACGCCGATGCTCCGCTCGCACTACCTCATTGCCCTGGTGGCGGCGCGACTCGCGTTCCTGGTGCTCGAGGTGGGCGTTCTGGTGGTGTTCGCACGCTACGTCTTCGGCGTCCCGCTCGTGGGATCGCTCGGGGCGCTCGCCACGGTCAGCGTCGTCGGTGCGATGGCGTTCGGCGGCATCAGCCTGCTCACGGCCAGCCGCGCCCGGACCGCCGAGGGGGTCTCCGGCCTCATGAACGTCGTCCAGGTGCCGATGTGGGTCTGCTCGGGGGTGTTCTTCGCCTCGTCCAACTTCCCGGACACGATGCAGCCGATCATCCAGGCGCTGCCGCTCACGGCGCTGATCGACGCCCTGCGCGGCGTGATGCTGAACGGCGACAGCCTGGTTGCCCTGCGGGGGGAGATTGGCCTGCTCGGCGGCTGGACGGTGGCGAGCTTCGCCGTGGCGCTGCGCATCTTCTCCTGGCGCTGACATCGCGGCCCGGGCGCGTCACTCACGGACGCCACCACCTCCGGATCGATTGCGCGTGATTCCTGCGTTGGCTCTACTGCACCTGCGCGGCCGGCGTACCGGACGCTGACCGTCCAACCCGTGCGGACTGACCAGCGCGGCGGGGGCGCTGGGCCGTCGTCGCCAGCGACCTGCTCGCGCTCACCCTCGTGCGGCCGCCCGGCGAGCTGGGGGCCG
>JAPOWL010000672.1 GCA_026707615.1 Acidobacteriota bacterium
TCATGAGCGACATCGGCGCCATCGAGTTGGGCCGATGGCAGCTCTGGCAGTTCTCCTGCAGGATCGGCGCGACGTGCTTCGCGAACGTCACTGCCTCCTCGCCGGCGGCCGTAGCGGCCGAGAGCGGTGCGGCGGACAGCAGCAGCGCAAGCACGCAGGCGACGGAGAGCGGTCGGTTCCTGTTGCTGGTCATGGGTTGGCCTCGGCCGCCCGGCTCAGTCCTGCTCGCCCGCCTGCAGCCGCTCCGCCCGGCGCTCGCCGCCCAGGATGTTGGGCATGGCGTAGTTGCCCTCGTGGCAGGCGTACTCGAAGAGCGGGAGCTCCGTCGCCTGCATCGGGATCTGCGCGGTCCAGGGCGCCGTCCACGTGGCGGGGTCGCTGATCGTGAACTCGTAGAGGAGCGTGTCGGCGTCCGTGCGCGTGAAGCGCTCGACGAGGTGACGCCCCTTGGTCGAGCCCCGGTAGCCGTGCTTGTCGCTGAAGTCGATGGTCTCGACGACCAGCGTGTCGCCCTCCCACTGCCCGCGCGACTCGCCCGTCCACGACTCGATGCCGGGCCGCGGGCTGCCGTCGAGCGGGATGATGCGCGAGTCGTGGACCATCTCGTTGAGCACGACGACGTGGTCGGGCGTCTGGAAGAGCTGCATGTGCTGGTTGTAGAAGCCGGGCGTCATCGGCGGCCCGGTGTTGAATCCCAGGATGCAGCGGTCGAACGCGCTGCGGTCGAGATAGGTGTCCGCCGGGTGGGCCTCCCGGTGGGCCTGGCGCTCGTCGGCGCGCCGCTGCCCTTCTTCGGTCAGCTCGGGGATGCGCCCGTTCGGCGGATCGACGATGAGCGACGTGCGCCGGCTCTCGATGACGGTCGTGCCGAAGTCGAGCCAGAAGTTGTTGTAGCCGCCGACGTTGCCCCCGGCCTCGGTCCGGCGGGGCGCCGCTTCCCAGAGGCGGACGTTGCGATCGACCGCCTCCTGCTCGATGTTGGCGGCCTCTTCCTCCGTCAGGAACGCCTGCTCTCCGCGGTCCTCGGGTCGCTCGAGCGGCGTGGCCGTCTTGAAGTCCCAGATTCCCGATAGATCCGGGGCGCCCCACGGCGTCCGCGGCGCGTCCTGTGCGGCGGCCGATCCGGCCGCCAGCGCGACGAGCACCGCCATCAGCAGCGGCGCAACGCTCCTGTGCTTCATCCTCATGACCCGACCTCCTCAGCCGTCTACCATAGCCGGGCGCGACCCCGGCGTAAACCTGCCTGCGTCCTGCGTCCGGTGTCCGGCGATCAGTCGATCCCGAAGGCGAGCAGCACGTTGCCCGCGACGCTGTCCATTACCGCGTAGCCCGAACCGATGAACAGCATGCCGCCGACGACGGCCGGCCCGTGCGCTCCGATCGATCCGCCGCGGGCGGCCACCCCGTTCACGGTGTCGAAGGCGCGCAGGGTGTCGTACTCCCACAGCACCTCTCCGTCGCGGGTGGCGTACGCGCGGAGCATCCCGTCGCGGCCTCCGGCGAACACCACGCCGGGAATGACGGTCGCGGCCCCGAACACCCCCGACGAGCACGCGGGCGCCTCGGGGTCGGGGCAGTCGGTGGGCCCGGGGTGCGTGGCGTACCAGACGCGCTCGCCGGTCTCCGGCCTGAGCGCCGCCATGCCGCCGGTCCGGTCCGGGAGCGCGACGGGGCGGTAGTAGAGGTTTCCGTCGCTCGCCGGTCCCATGCCCGCGCCCTGGGGGCCTTCGCTGGCATCCATCGCCTGCGCGACCCAGAGGACGGCGCCCCCGTCGTCGGGATCCAGGGCCGTGACTCGGCTGCTCTCCTGACCGGCGATGAGCACGTCCCGCCCGTCCGGCAGGGTGACCAGGATCGGCGACCCCGACACGTCGTCGTTCGGGCCGCTCTCGTAGCCGGGGCACTCCAGGCTGGCCTCCTCGTCCGACATGCCGAAGACGCCGCAGTTCTGGTCGCCGGCGAGGAGCTGCGTGGACCAGAGCCGCGCGCCGGTGTCGAGGTCGAAGGCGATCACGGCGTCGCTGGAGTCGCCGTCGGGCACGTTGATGTAGCCGTTCGCGGTGCCGACGTAGAGGGCCCGGCGCTCGAGGTCGAGGACCGGGGCCGACCACACGCCGGCGCCGGCGGGGCCGTACTGCTGCACGCCGAGCCAGTTCTCGCGGACCGGCCGGGGCCGCTCGGGGATCGTGTAGGTCTTCCAGATCTCGGCACCGGTCGCGGTGTCGAGGGCCACCACGGCGCCCTGCGACGTGCAGCATTCGTACTGGCCGTTCGAGAGCGAGGCGCCCTCCTCCCACGACCCCACGGGCACGTAGAGGCGCCGCCCGCCGGGCTCGAGGACGGGCGAGCCGGTGATCTTGGCCATCGGGTGGTCGTCCACCCGCACCCGCCACAACGGCTGTCCGCTCTCGGCGTCCACGGCCTGGACGTGCGCGGTCCAGTCCCCGAAGTAGACGGCGTCGCGTTCCGTGCCGGGCACCGTCCCGACGCTCACGGCCGAGACCACCGGCGTTCCGGCGTCGAAGGACCAGTGCACGCAGCCGGAGCGGGCGTCGACGGCGTAGACGAAGCCGTTGTCGCTGCCGAGGAAGACGCGCCCCCCCACCACGACGGGCTGGGCCCGCATCCCGCCGCTGCTCGGCAGTCCGAAGGACCACTGCAGGGTGAGGCGCGGGACGTCGTCGGCGGTCAGCCCCGCGTCCTCGGCGGACTGGAAGCGGGCGCCGGTGGCGCCGTTGGAGCCGTTCCACTGCGCGCGGGCGAGGCGTGCATCCGGTGTCGCGCCGGCCGAACAGGCGTTCGGCATCGCCTCGGCGCTGCGGTCGGCGGCGCTACCGAAGGGCGTGCCGGTCAGGTAGGTGGCCAGCCCTTGCTTCTCCTCGTCGCTGAGATCGGCGGCGTTCACCGCCATCGACCCCGTGCTCAGCGCCTCGTACACCCGCTCGGGAGTGAACGAGCGCAGCGCTTCGAGGCTCGCCGCCTGCGGGACGGGGCTGTTGACGCCGTGACAGGTCGCGCACTGCTCGTGGAACAGGAAGACGTAGCGCGAGTCGGTCATGGCCGGCTGCGCCC
>JAPOWL010000179.1 GCA_026707615.1 Acidobacteriota bacterium
CGAGCAGCCCGAGCCGTTCCTCGAACGACAGGGCGTCGACCTCGGACGAGTCGAGCTGCTCGGCGAAGGCCTTGGCCATCCCGGCGCATCGTAGCTGCTGGAGCTTGTCGACGGTCGGATGAGTCAGCATGGTCGGGTTCCCTTCGGGGTCACTGGTAGTAGCGGGGGCCGCGGATGTTGTCGTGGCGGACGGGCTCGGCGGCCTCGGCGGGGCGGTCGCAGGTCTCGTCGAGGCGGTGGCGGAGGATGGACTCGACGCTGCGGTAGCTGGAGCTGCCGATGGCGAGGGCGCGCTCTGCGGCCGCCTCCAGGCGGGTGTTCCCGTAGCACTCGGCCAGACGCAGGATCCCGAGGCAGGAACGGTAGGCCTGCTGGGGGTGGCGTCGCCGTTCGAGCACGGTGGCGATCAGGGTGGCGGTGGCCGGCCCGACCTTCTCGGCCCAGCGGACGAAGCGCTCGGGGTCCAGTCGCCCATCCGACGGTGCTTCTCCGGCATGTGCTCGGCCACGGTGGTGTGGCGCCCCCGGCGCGAGGACCGGACGTGGCTGGCAGCGCGCCGGCCGCGGTGGAAGCACTCGACGGTACGGGCGGTCAAGCGGACGTCGAGCTGACGACGGACCAGCGCGTGGGGGACGGAGTAGTAGTGGCGGTCGACCTCGACGTGGTAGTCGATGTGGACGCGGACCGTCTTCCACTCGGCGAAGACGTAGGGAGTGTCGGGCAGGGGACGCAGCGCAGGCCGGTCGAGCTGCTCGAACTGGGAGCGCCGCGAGCCCGGGAGCTTGCGGAAGGGCCGCGCGTTGAGCCGCTGGAGGAGCTCGGCGATGGCGGCGTTGAGGCCGGCGAGCGAGAAGAAGGTGCGGTGGCGCAGCGCGGCGAGCACCCAGCGCTCGACGACCTGGACGGCCACCTCCGTCTTCGCCTTGTCCCGGGGGCGGCGCACCCGTGCGGGCAGCACGGCGACGCCGTAGTGGCGGGCGAGGTCGTGGTAGGTCGGGTTGAGGTCGGGCTCGTAGCGATGGGCGCGGTGGACCGCGGAGCGCAGATTGTCGGGGACGACGAGCTCCGGGCAGCCCTCGAAGAAGGCGAAGGCGCGGACGTGCGACGCGGTCCAGTCCGGCAGGGTCTGCGTCCAGGTCGCCTCGGCGAACGTGTAGCTCGACGCGCCGAGCACGGCCACGAAGACCTGCGCCTGACGCAGTTCGCCGGTCTCCGGGTCGACGACCGGCACGGTCTGGCCGGCATAGTCGACGAACATCCGCTCGCCGGCGCGATGCTCCTGGCGCATCACGACGTCGAGCTTGCCCGCCCAGGCGCGGTACTGCTCGCAGAAGCGGCTGTATTGCAGCCCTTCCGGATGGGTCGCCTTGTACTCCTGCCACAGCAGCGCGAGCGTCACGCCCTTGCGCCGCAGCTCCCGGTGGACGTCGCTCCAGGCCGGAAGCGGACGCGACGTGCCGCTCGGCGGCGGCGTCGGGAACAGCCGTCGCTCCAGCGCCGCGTCGTCGACGGACTCCGGGACCGGCCAGCCCAGGCCGGCGACCTCGGCGCGACGCACGTAGTCTTCGACCGTCGACGGCGACACATGCAGGCTGCGAGCGATCGCGCGGCCGCTCAACGCGGCGGCGAAGCGCAGCCGCAGGACGTCTCGAATCTTGCGCACGGACAACCTCCTGTTCGCCAGCGTCCACCCCCTCGGAAAGCCCGGAGGGTCGCACGGCTGGCGGGTTGTCCCGCGCCGCTCAGCTCCGATGACAGGCGATCGATTCCGACCGGCGTCGGTGATCGATTTCCGTCGGAATCAGTGATCGATTTGGATCGGAGTCAGTGATCGATTTGCTCCGGAATCGGTGATCGATTCGGTCCGGAATCCGCAGGTTCGTGGTGTGGGCGGAGCAGGAGCCCCGCGAGGACCGGCTCGACCTCCCCGTCTCGGCGGCACTGCTCGAGGCCATGCAGGCGCCGTGGCCGGACCCCAACGGCGGTGGCTTCGTGCGGGCGGGCACGGACGAGTCTTCCACCGTCGAAGCGATGCACGACGACGGCCACCCGATGGCAACACTGCTTGTCGAGGCGCCGGCGGCCTTCGCGTTGATGGGCAATCCGTCCGTGGTGCCGCGGCGCTACGGTGTCGAGCGGCTGCCAGGGGCACTGCGCGAGGCGGCGCGGGTCTACGCGACGGTCGAAGCGCTCAGGTACGCGGTCGCTAGATCGGACGCCGCCGGCCGGAGAGACGCGGCCGCCGCCGCATGGCACGCGGAGTCGATCGTGCGCTTCTTCTGCTCAACGTTCGGCGACGGGATCACTGGCGCGCG
The DNA here is from genome assembly GCA_026707615.1 of Acidobacteriota bacterium. Lineage (GTDB taxonomy): Bacteria > Acidobacteriota > Vicinamibacteria > Vicinamibacterales > UBA8438 > JAGWAJ01. The sequence continues at coordinate 2,316 of JAPOWL010000179.1, forward strand.
GGTGAGCGAAGAGAGCCACATCGTGGTCACGGCGGAACTCGCAGGAGACGGCCCGGTCGAGGCGAGCATCGCGGTGGGGCCGGACGGGACCTGCGCCTGCAGGGTCAGCGCCGGTGACACGCATGTTGCGTCTACGGCGCCGGACGTCCGGTCGTTCGAACAGGTTCTGACGGAACGCCTGGCCGAAGTTGGGGTGTCTGGCCAGGACGGCGCCGCTGACTGACGGGTCGCTGCTCGGCCGTCTCGATCTCCCGAAACCCGGCTATCTCCCACGCCCGGCCTTCGATACCTCCAAGGCTCTCTTGCATGGTTCGGACCGAAACCGCTCCTGATGTCGGCTCCGCACGTCCGTCACGGCCTGCTAACTCTTCTGTCGGCATCTCGGGACCGGGCCATGGCCGCGCGTGCCTCGGCGCAAGGAAGAAGACGAGGACCAACCCCGTCCTCTTTCGAGATCGGCGCTACAGGAGGGTCCACACGCCCCCTCACATCCCCCCGGAAGGTCTCCCTTACGGTGACTCGCTCACGCCCTTCTGCAATGCTGTGGTACGCTCGTCGGATGCGTCGGCATCCGCCGCGTGGGTTGTACACGGCTCGGGGCCATCTGAGTCATTGCCCCACGGAGGGAATTCTCAGTTCTGGGGCGGTGCCGTCGGCGGAGGACGAATCGTCAGCGGCTAGAGGAATGGGAATGTCCCGGAGGCTGTTGAAGTTGCGATGAAGAGGGTGGCAACTCCTCGCC
>JAPOWL010000249.1 GCA_026707615.1 Acidobacteriota bacterium
CGGGGATCGGCTCCCGTTCGGCGGCCGGATCCGAGAGGCACAGCGCGCCGGCCTCGACGAGTACCATCTCGTGCTCCACCCGGACCTGCCCCGTCACCTCCAGCCAGCGACCCGTGTCCGCCCGGCGCAGGAGACCGAGCTCGAACCCGTCTCCCCGCGGCTCCTTCCCGACCACCCAGACCGCGGCGTCGGCCGAGCGCAGCACGAAGTCCCAGCGGCTCTCGCCCGGAGCCTCGGGCATGTCGCCGTAGAGGTTCCGGCCCCGGAACCGGCCGGTGAGCGTCACCCCGCGATCGGTGTAGCGCTCCGGCTCGAGGACGACGGAGCGCAGCGTCGTGGCGGTCGGGCGTCGCGCCGGCCGCGTCGACGCGGCGACGACGACGGGAAGCTCGCCGACCCCCGGCCAGGGCTTCCCGAGCAGCCGGTCGGAGATGCGGGCCATCGGCAGGTCCCGGACCCGCGGGTCGTCGTCCCGGAGGCGGCCCATGTCGTAGAACGTGCCGGTGACCTCCAGGCGCTCGACGCTGCCGGCCGCGGGAGGCGGCACGTCGAGCGCGAGCACGCGGACCCCGCCGTCGACGAGCCAGGTCAGGAAGTCGTCGCTCGTGACGTCGGTGACGAGAACGACGTCCTCGCCGTGGAAGTAGAGGGGATGCGCGGCCAGGCCGCGGACGGGTCACGCGCGGCGTCCGGTCTGCTCGGCGGCGGACGCGGCCGCGAGCGCCAGGGTCGCGCACACCAGCATTGCAACCGCACCCGACGCCCGGCCGGATCGCGTCGCCCCACTCACGATTCCGCATCTTAGCACGGGGATCGGCCGCGGGCGGGGTTCCTTGACCGGCCGCCGGGAGCGCCCGTAGAGTGGGGGCTTTCCGGCCTCCGTGACGACGCCATGCGCGATCAGATCTCGGAGTTGACGACGAACCGGCTGTCTCTCTACGTGCGGTTCCTGTCGGAGCTCGACGAGAGGGGCGTCACGACCGTCTCGTCCCAGGGGCTGGCGGCGCAGTTCGGGCTCAACGCCGCGCTGATCCGCAAGGATCTGGCGCACTTCGGCGATCTCGGCGTGCGGGGCGTCGGCTACGTCGTGAAGGATCTGAGGCGCAAGCTCCGCAGCATTCTCGGACTCGACCGTCCCCTGCGGGTGGCGATCATGGGAGCGGGCAACCTGGGGCTGGCCCTCGCCGACTATCCGGGCTTCCGGCGGGACGGATTCCGCATCGTCGCGCTGTTCGACAACCAGGCGGAGAAGGTGGGCCGGCTGTCGCGCAGCGGCGTTCCGATCTACGATGTCGCCGAGCTCGAGCGGGTGGCGCAGCGCGAGGCGATCACGATCGCCGTCATCGCCGTGCCCGCGGCGTCCGCCCAGCCGGTCGTCGACACCGTCGTCGAGGCGGGGATCCGGGCCGTCCTCAACTTCTCCCCGGGCGCACTGCGCGTGCCCCGCGACGTCAAGCTGAAGAGCGTCGACCTCACCGTGTCGCTCGAGAGCCTGTCGTTCTTCCTGGCGAACCGCGAAGCCCAGCGGGACGCCACCGCGTGAAGGGAACGCACATGACGGACGCCGGCACTTCCGCGCCCGGCGAGTTGACCCACGTCGACTCCGCCGGAAGGGTCCGCATGGTCGACGTCGGCGACAAGCCGATCACCGACCGCGTGGCGGTGGCCCGCGGCCATATCCGGATCGGAGCCCGGGCCCTGCAGGCCATCCGCACCGGCGGCGTGGCGAAGGGCGATCCGCTGCAGGCGGCGCGCATCGCGGGCATCATGGCCGCCAAGCGGACCGCCGACCTCGTCCCGCTCTGCCATCCCCTGCCCCTGTCGCAGGTCGACGTCGTGCTCGAGGCGCGCGAGGACGGCTACGGCATCGAGGCGCGCGTCCGGACGACGGCGAGGACCGGCGTCGAGATGGAGGCCCTGACGGCCGTGTCGGCGGCCGCTCTGACCATCTACGACATGGTGAAGGCGATGGACCGGCGCATGGTGATCGGCGAGATTCGCCTGGTCGAGAAGCGCGGCGGGCGCTCCGGCACATTCAAGGGGGAGTAGAGCTATGCGGCCAACGACCGCGGACCGTCGGGTGGTGACCTGTGGCTGAGGAGATCCGGACGCTTGCCGACCTGCCGTTCCACGTGTCTGGCCGGTATCCCAAGTCCGTCCTCATCCGCCGCTGCCGGGCGGAGGCGGCGGACGTCACCGAGCTCTCCTCGCGCGAGTTCTTCGAGCAGGTTCGCGACCTCAGCCTCGGCCTGGGCGCCCTCGGCGTCGAGGCCGGCGACCGTGTCGCGATCCTGTCCGAGAGCCGGCCGGAGTGGCTGATCGCCGACTACGCCGCCCTGACGCGCGGGGCGGTGACGGTCCCGATCTATCCCACCCTGCCGGAAGCGCAGGTGCGCTACATCCTGGCCGACTCGGGCGCCTGTGCCGTCGTCGCTTCCGACGAGAGCCAGGCGGCGAAGGTCCGGGCGGTGTGGCCGGAGCTGCCCGGGCTCGCCGTTCTCATCGTGGTCGACCGGGCGCCGGACGCGGCTCCGTCGGCGGACGCCGCCGCGGCCGAGGCCGCCGGGGGAGCGGCCCCGCCGGCGGAGGAGCAGGCGACCGGCCCGGCAGCGGACGCCGCAGTCCCGGGCGAGGCCGATGCAGGCAACGACGGAGCGAACGGGCCCTCGTCCGGCGCGGCCGACGCGGTCGGCTCGGAGCCGGGTGACGCGGCACCGACCGCCGGCGCGCCGACCGCCGCGCGACGCGAGGAGCTGAGCCTCGCCGACGCCGCGGCACGCGGTCACCGGCGGCTCATGGACGAGGAGGGCCTCGGCCGCATGTACAAGGAAGCGGCGGCCGCGATCCCGGCGGATCGGCTGGCGACCATCATCTACACCTCCGGCACGACGGGCGAGCCGAAGGGGGTGATGCTGAGCCACGGGAACATCGTCAGCAACATCCTCGCCTCGGATTCCGTGATCTCGGTCACCGACGACGACGACGCGCTGTCGTTCCTTCCGCTGAGCCACGCCTTCGAGCGCATGGTCTGCTGCCTGTATCTCTACAA
>JAPOWL010000415.1 GCA_026707615.1 Acidobacteriota bacterium
GTTCATGGGGATGAGCAGCCGGTTCCGCTTCGAGTCGTAGGCCATCGAGGCGGCGCTCGGGATGCCGGAGGCCACTACCTCGGCTTCCTCTCCCGGACGGATGCGCGAGACGGTGCCGATCCGGACGCTGGAGACGTACTTCGTCCCGTCGTCCAGAATCACGAGCCCGTCGTTGCCGCCGTCCACCGCGTGCTCGGTCGTGACGAGCTCGCCGGCGGGCGAGAACGTGAGCACGGCGTTGTCGTTGATGTTCACCACGACGACGTTGCCGTCCGGGTCGAAGGCGATGCCGTTGGGCCGGGCCAGCGGCGCCCCCTCGACGACGACCGACGAGTCTCCGTCCGCTCCGATGCGGTAGACGCGCCAGGTGCCGCTCTCCTCGGTGCCGGTCTGCGTGGCCCAGATGGTGCCGTCCTCGGCGACCTCGATGTCGTTGAAGCGCTGCGCGTCCTCCACGGTGACGCTGCCCCGCGGCTCGCCGCTCTCCATGTCGAACCACCGGATGACGTTGATGTCGGCCACGTACAGCAGGCCGTTGACGATGTCGCTGCCGAGGGGGTGGTTCAGGGTCAGCCCGTTCCTGTTCACGCCGATCCACTTCAGCGTGTGGGTCGTGCCGTCCGGGTTGATCAGCGAGATGTAGCCGTCGTTCGGGATGACGTTCTGCGCGATTCCGGCGTTGACCGCGACGTAGAGGTCGCGGGCTTCGTCGTAGGCCATGCTCTCGGCGAAGCGGAAGCCGCCGAAGGTCTTGGCGTTCGACGACAGGTCGAGCGGCTCACCCGCCATGAAGGGCGGCTCGGCCGCCTCCTGCGACTGCGCCCCGGCGGGCGCGGGAGCCGCGGCGCACGCGGCCAGCAGGGCGGCGACGGTCATCCATCGAGTGGCGGTCCGACGAGAGACAGTCCGACTTCTGCACGGGCGTGACATGGTGCTTCTCCTTCTTCGAGCTTCGAGCAGGACGATTGCGGGAGGGACGCATGCACGCGCCCGGGTCGAGCGTGTGCAGCGCCGATCTTCACCGCCGGTGTCGTGCTGATGCGGGTACGGGACGTCGCGGCGGCGTGCGACGACGCGGTTACGCGGGTGGCCCGCGCGTCGGACGGATGCCGAGCGCCGCGTCCCGTTCACCATCCGTGGAAGGGGTAACCACGGCGCGGGCGACCAGATCCGGCGCCGACGACACGGGCGTGCCGTCGGACTCGACTCCCGACAGGTGCCGGAAGTGACAGGCGTCGCAGTCCGCGTGATCGGCGTCCTGCCCATCGTGCTCGTGGAGCACGATGCCGGACGGCGCGAGCGCGAGCACGAACAGCAGCACCACGGCCCAGGCCGCGGTCCGCCTCGGCGACACCATCCGTCTATTCAAGGAGGAAAGGCGAGCCGGAGTCAAGCTTCCTGCCCCCTTGCCGCCCCAGGCAATCTCTGCTAGCGTCGAAAAGCCGATGGCCGAGAGACGATCCGCGCACACCGCCTCCGTGCGGCGCAGCCCCGGCTGGCGCGCCTGGATCGTCGTCCTGACAATGGCCCTGGCCGGGGCCACGCTCGCCGAGGTCATCTGTCACGAAGACCACGCAGTCGATCAGGACTGTGCGGTCTGCCAACTCCGGCACCAGGCCGCCGCCGAATCGTCCGAATCCCCGCAGGTTGGATGCACGGACGTTCCGGAGCCGATCGAACCGGCTGACGACGGCGGATGGATCGCATCGGATCATCAACGGCGCCTGCCCGCGCGCGGCCCCCCCGCGTAGCCCTCTCCACGGGTTCCGTTCTCCTCGTCGCACCGCCGTCGCAGGCGCGAACCGCCTGCTCCTGCGTGCCTTCGCGCGCTCCGGTGCGGCCACCGCATCTCACGGCCCCGTTCGGGTCGCGACCGCCGGAGTCGCCGGGAGGCAATCCCCCCGGTGGCCGCGGTCGGACCCGGCACGGGTCGGTCGGTGCAGGGGAACGGGCTGACGAAAGCGCCGGGGCTCAGGACGAGGTGGGGATGCACAGATCGATTGCGATATGTCTCGGGGCGGCCGTGGTGGCGGCCGCCCCCGCGGGAACGCCGTTGCTGGCCCAGGAGACCGGGGTCGTACGCGGCACGGTGACGCTCCAGGAAACCGGGGGCACCGTCCGCGGGGCGGTAATCCTCGTCGTCGGCTCCGGCGCCTTCGCCCTGACCGACGAGCAGGGAAGGTTCGAGATCGACGGTGTTCCGCCGGGCTCGTACGAGGTCGTGGCGCAACGGGAGCACCTGACCGCAGGCCGTCGGACGGTGACCGTCGAACCCCGTACGGCGGCGACCGCGGACTTCGTGCTGGGCCTCTCGCCCGTGCGGGAGGAGGTGACCGTGACCGCCTCGCCGGTCGGCACGGAGACGGCACTCGAGGCGTTCAACGCCGTCTCCACGCTCGAGGTGTTCGACGTCGCCAGGGAGTCGGCCGGCAGTCTCGCCGACGTGCTCCGGAGCGAACCGGGCATCGCCGTCCGCAGCTTCGGGCCCGGAGCGGACCGGCCGATCATCCGCGGGTTCGACGGCGACCGGGTGCTGATCCTGGAGGACGGGATCCGCACCGGAGACCTGTCGGGCGAGTCGGGCGACCACGGCGTCGCGGTCGACCCCAACGGTGCGGAGCGAATCGAGATCGTCCGCGGGCCGGCGGCGTTGTTGTACGGCTCGAACGCCGTCGGCGGACTCGTCAATGTGATCACGCCGCACGCGGGCTACCGCGAGTCGCTGTTCGAGGGCACGCGCGGGCAGTTCAGCGCCGATCTGGGGAGCGCGAACGCCCAGGCAGGCGCCAACGCGGCCCTGCAGCACGCGCGGAACGGCGTGTACTACTGGGCCGGCGGGGGCACGCGGCGCACCGAGGACTACAGCACGCCGGAGGGAATCGTCGAGAACTCCGCCACGGAGTCGAGCAACGCGCGGGCCGGCGTCGGCTGGTCGCGCGACCGGCTCTTCGCGAGCGCCGGCGTGACGTTCAACGACGGCCGCTACGGCGTGCCGTTCGCCGGCGAGTTCCACGGACACCACGAAGTGCATTCCGACGGGCAC
>JAPOWL010000210.1 GCA_026707615.1 Acidobacteriota bacterium
GCGCAGATCATCTTCCGGCATCCCGCAACCGTTGGACCCGGCCCGTGCCCGCCCAGCCCGAATCCGTCACGCTCGCGTTCCCCGACGGCGCCAAGCGCACCTACCCGTGCCCTGTCACCGGCCACGACGTCGCCGCCGCGATCTCGCCCGGCCTCGCAAAGGCCGCACTCGCGGTCCGCCTCGACGGCGGCCTCCGCGACCTCACGCGTCCCATCACCGCGGACGGCGCCGTCGAGATCGTGACCGGCAAGGACGGGAGCTCCGAGGTCCTGGAGCTCATCCGCCACGATGCCGCGCACGCCCTCGCCGAGGCCGCGAAGGAGCTCTACCCGGACGTCCAGGTCACCATCGGCCCGGCCATCGAGGACGGCTTCTACTACGACTTCGCCCGCGACGAACCCTTCACGCCGGCCGATCTCGAGGCGATGGAGGCGCGCATGCGCGAGATCGTCGCCCGCGACGAGCCCATCACCCGCGAGGTCTGGGAGCGCGACGACGCGGTCCGGTACTTCGATTCGATCGGCGAGCACTACAAGGCCGAGATCATCCGCGACCTCCCCGACGACGAGCAGATCACGATCTACCGCCAGGGCGAGTTCGTCGACCTCTGCCGCGGGCCGCACCTCCCCTCCACCGGCAAGCTCGGCACCGCCTTCAAGCTCACGCGCCTCGCCGGCGCCTACTGGCGGGGCGATTCACGGAACGCGATGCTCCAGCGCGTCTACGGCACCGCCTGGCGCAACCGGAAGGAACTCGACGCCCATCTCCACCGCCTCGAAGAGGCGGCCCGGCGCGACCACCGGCGCCTCGGCCGCGAAATGTCACTCTTCCACTTCCAGGAGGAAGCGGCAGGCGCGGTCTTCTGGCACGCGGGCGGCGCCACGCTCTACCGCACCGTCCGCGCCTACATGCGCCGCCGCCTGGAGGCGGAGGGCTATCAGGAGGTCCAGACCCCCGAGCTCGTCGACCGCAAGCTCTGGGAGCGCTCCGGGCATTGGGAGAAGTTCCGCGAACACATGTTCGTCGCGGAGACCGAGGACGCGGGCGGCAGCACGCTCGCCCTTAAGCCCATGAACTGCCCGGGGCACGTGCAGATCTACAAGCAGGGGCTCAAGAGCTACCGCGACCTCCCGCTCCGGATGGCGGAGTTCGGCTGCTGCCACCGCTATGAGCCCTCGGGCGCCCTGCACGGCCTCATGCGCCTGCGCGCCTTCATCCAGGACGACGCGCACATCTTCTGTACGGAGGACCAGATCACCTCGGAGACCGGCGGCTTCATCCGCCTCCTCCGGTCGATCTACCGCGACTTCGGCTTCGAGGACGTGCTGGTGAAGTTCGCCGACCGCCCCGAGGTACGCGCCGGCGACGACGCGGTCTGGGACCGGGCCGAAGCGGCGCTGCTGGGCGCCGTCGAGGAGACCGGGCTCGCGGTCGAGCACAATCCGGGCGAGGGCGCTTTCTACGGCCCGAAGCTCGAGTTCGTGCTGGCCGACGCCATCGGGCGAAGCTGGCAGTGCGGCACCCTGCAGGTGGACTTCGTGCTGCCGGAACGGCTCGATGCGCTCTACACCGCCACCGACGGCGAGCGCCGGCGGCCGGTGATGCTGCACCGAGCCATCCTGGGGTCCTTCGAGCGCTTCATCGGCATCCTGATCGAGCACTACGCCGGCAACCTGCCGCTGTGGCTGGCGCCCCGCCAGGTCGTCGTCGCCACGATCACCAGTGACGCCGACGACTATGCCCGGGAGGTGCACGCCGCGCTCCTGGGCGCGGGCTTGCACGCCGAGCTCGATCTCCGCAACGAGAAGATCGGTTACAAGGTACGCGAGCACTCCCTCGCCAAGGTGCCGGTGCTGCTCGTGGTCGGTCGCCGCGAAGCCGAAGGCCGACAGGTCGCGGTCCGGCGGCTGGGCGAATCCGCGCAACCCGTGCTGGCGTTGGACGAGTGTGTTCCCGCCCTTGCTGCCGAAGCCCAACCACCGGATGCCACGCCAGGTGCAGCAATCGGGATGGTCTGACCGGTCAACGCGTCCTTCGACCTTGAACGCCACGGCCGGTCTGCGGATGAGCGGTTCGCCGTCCTAACTCGCAGCCACCCCTCAGGGCCGAATATTTCGGGAATAGAACCGCCACGCCCGCGTAGCACGTATCCAGAACACGCAGTCGCGTCGCCAGGCGCGACTTGTCCCGCCTGGCTGAAGCTGCCGGCGGCGGGCTAGCCGCACCCCCGCTTTGCCCAGAGGAGCCAGTGACACGGAAGCAAGCTTGGAGACGGAGAGTTGCGCCGGCGTCGCCGACGCTTCACTCCTCTCGAACAGGAGAAATCATGTTGACAAGGTCGCGGGCGGATACGACCGCGGCACTGCTCGGAGGATTGTCGAGCAGCAGCACGTCTCCAGTGACCAGAACTGCCTGGGGAAAGGTTGCGAGCAACGCCCACAAGTGATCGTCACCGGAATCGGGAGCATCGCCGTCGACAGCGGGCTCACGCCACATGGAATTGGCGACCAAGCGTGCGAGCATCCGATCGATTTCATCGTCTGTGCATCGGTGGAGTCGTACCAATGCCGGGCGGCGCAGCACTGACGAGTATTCGTCAAGGAGATCGCCCGACATCACGTACAGCAAGGTACCGTCGAGCATGGCGTTCAAGATTCGGGCCGGAGGACTACTCCGATCCGCGCCGATCAGGCCGGAGACCACGATGTTCGTGTCGACAATGCAGACCGGCGAGAGCATCGCCCGGTTTCTTCACCCTGAGTCCGTGATCCGTGGCGCGGGTTCGTGTTAATCCCCCTCTCGAAATCGCCTCGTCTCCTCGACGGCCAAAGCCATCGCCTGATCGGCACTCAATCGCGACCTCGCACGCGCTGTGGCGACGATCTCCTCGGCAGCATCGTAGGGTTGGATACCTCTTAGTTCCAAGCTCTCTTCGATGATCGAACCCATCGAGCAGTTCCTCCGTGCTGCCGCCTCCTTCAGCGCACGGTGGGTTCGATCGGTCAGGCTGATCGTCAGGCGGGGCAT
>JAPOWL010000370.1 GCA_026707615.1 Acidobacteriota bacterium
GCTCTCGGGGTCGCCCACCACGCCGTCCTCGACGCCGTCGGCGGCGTCACAGGCGGCGAGCACCGCGTCGTGCACGAGCTGCCGGTCGGGGGCCAGGAGCCGCATGGACTCGTCCGCCTCCAGCGGCTTCGCCACGCGCAGCGAGCCGCCCGCCCGGCCGGTCCAGTCGAGGCCCGGCGCGCCGGCGATGATGCCGTCGAAGACCTCCGGGAAGCGCTGCGCCGCCTTCATCGCCTGCCGGCCGCCGGCCGAGCAGCCGTTCCAGTACGAGTAGCGCGGTGCTTCGTTGTAGTGCGCCTCGATGGCGGCCTTGGAGACAACGGTCATCTCGTGGATCGAGCGGTAGCCGAAGTCGATCACCTTCTCGGGGTGGCCGAGCCCGAAGCTGGCCGTGTTGCCGACGTGGCCGGTGTCGGTCGAGCTGCTCGCGTAGCCGCGCGCGACCGCCGCGGCCATCGAGTTGTGCCGGATCGACCCCGTGAAGGCGCCGTTCCCGACCGCCTGGTACTTCCCGTTCCAGCCCTCGGCCGGCAGCCAGACCTCGACCTTGATGTCGGAGTCGTCCGATGGCGTCAGCGTGGCCGACACCCGGCAGAACGCCGGCAGCCCGGCGTAGGGGCGGAGCTGCGCCGCGCTCGGCGCCCGCCCGCCGGTGGGCGGCGTGAACGCGCCCGCCGCGACGACCTCGGCGCTCGTGACCTCCGTGTTGGGCAGCGAGAGGTCCAGCAGCCGGCTGCAGGCATCGGACTGCGCGGCGGCGAGGACCGCCGGGCCGGCCCCGCCCGGCGCAGTGGTGACGCCGGCCGCGGCGCCCAGGACGATGGCGGCGGCGGTGGCAGAGGCAGCGGCGAGCACTCGCGTCATGTCCGGCCTTCCTTTCTTCAAGGGTTCTCTCGTGACTGCCGTCAGACCTCCGGGTGGCGAAGGTGCCACTCCGTCGCCCGCTCGTACGCGTGGCCGAGGCGGCAGAGCGTCGCCTCGCTGCGGTCGCGCCCGACGAGCTGCAGGCTGAGCGGGGCCCCGGCCGCGCTGAACCCGCACGGTACGGAGACGGTCGGGGTCCCCGCGAAGTCGGCCGGTGCGGTGAACTGCTGGATGCCGGTGAGCGGCGGATCGAAGCGCCGCGCAATCGAGGCCAGCGCCTCGTCGAACGCCCCCATTGTGTCGTAGGCCATGCCGTCCAGCATCGGGAACGCCGTGGTCGCCGATGGGCAGACCAGCGCATCGACCGTCGCCAGCATCGCCTCGAAGCGCGCCGTGAAGTCGGCCCGCCGCGCCATCGCGGCGGCGTACTCGGCGTCCGTGACCGCCGCCCCGTTCGCCAGGAACTCGCCGAAGTAGGGCCCGTACTCGGATGCGCGGAGGGGGTAGTGGTCCGCGTGGGCGCGGACCGCTTCGTAGTAGCAGATGGTGCCCCAGTCGGCGAACGGCGCTTCCGGCACCTCGACCTCGACCGCTACCGCCCCGAGCCCGACGAGGACGTCGAGGGCTTCCTCGACGGCTCCGGACACCGCCGGATCGACACCGTTCGCCGCGTACTGCCGGTCGTAGCCGAGCCGCAGCCCGGCGACGCCTCCGTCGAGCCCGTCGAGCAGGCGCGGGGCCGGTCCCGGCAGCGACGTCGGGTCGTTGGGGTCCTCGCCGGCTATCGCCTCCAGCATGATCGCGGCGTCGGCGACGGTGCGCGTCATCGGACCGACGTGATCCAGCGAGCCGGCGAGCTCCAGGACGCCGTAGCGGCTGACGAGCCCCCAGGTCGGCTTGATGCCCACGATGCCGCACTGCGCCGACGGGAAGCGGATGGAGCCGCCGGTGTCGGAGCCGAGCGAGCCGAAGCAGAGGCCGGCCGCCGTGGCGACGCCGGAGCCGCTCGACGAGGCGCCGGCCCACAGGTCCGGGTCCCACGGGTTGACCGGGACGTCGAAGTCGGGGTGATAGGCGGCCATCGCGCCTTCGGTCAGGTTCAGCTTGCCGAGCGTCACCGCCCCTGCGGCGTGGAACCGCGCCACGACGGTCGCGTCGTAGTCGGGCACGAAGTCGGCCAGGACCGGCGTGGCGCCCATCGTGCGGACGCCGCGCGTGTAGCAGAGGTCCTTGACCGCGATCGGCACGCCGTGCAGCGGTCCCCGGTAGTTCCCGGCCGCGATCTCGCGGTCCGCTTCCGCGGCCGCGCCGCGCGCCTGCTCGGCCATCACCGTCGCGTAGCTCTTCAGGCGCCCGTCGACCGCCGCGATGCGGTCGAGCAGGGCCTCGGTGAGCTCCGCGGAGGAGATGTCCCGCGCTTCGATCCGTCGGGCGGCCTCACGCAGGCTCAGGTAGTGAAGGGGCACGTCCCCGGCGGCCGCAGCGCCGCTGGCGGTCTGCCGGGGGGCGCCCGGGCGCGGTCGCCCCGCGGCAGCACGCGAGCCCAGGAAGGGAGCTGCGGCGCCGGCCCCGAGGGCCGCCAACGCCGCACGTCTCGTCATCGCCGCTGTCATCGATCCGACCTCCCGCCCCGGGTGCTTGCGGCCGGAGCCGTCCGCTCGCCGCCCTGTTCTTCCGGGCTCGCGCAGACTCCCAACGCGCCCATGAGGGCGCGCAACCTCTTCAGACACCGCTTCAGAACACCGCGAGCGGGTTCACCGGGCTTCCCGTGCCGCGCGCGACCTTCAGCGGCAGCCCCAGGAACAGGAACTCGTAGCGGCCCTCCTCGGCGCAGGCATCGGCCAGCGGCTCGAGCAGGGCGTTGTCGAGCAGCGCCACCCCGTAGTTGAAGAGGACGCCGTGCACGGGGAACGCCAGGCCGTAAGGGTCGGGGCGCGCGTCCATCATGTCCCAACCGAGCAGGGAGACGTCGTGGTCGCGGATGAACTTCGCGCACGTCACGCCCAGCCCCGGCCGGTCGCCTCCCCCGTACTGGCCGCCGGCGGCGAGGAAGCGCTCGCGTCCGCTGTAGACGAGCAGGGCGTCGCCGGGCCCCACCGCGACCCCCTGCGCCTCCGCCGCCTCCTCGAGTTCCCAGCCCTGGACCGGGTTGCCGGGCGTCACGTGCGACTCGCCGCGATGCCGCGGGACGTCGATCAGCACGCCGCGAGTGATGATCCCGTCGCTCCAGGCGTCGATGGCGCCGAACGCGGCGCCCTGCGTCGTGAGCTCGACGTCGGGGTCGCGTCCCTGCCACATGCCGTCCACGTCCCACATGTGGCACAGCGCGTCGATGTGCGTGATGGTCTGGCCGTGGTAGATGAAGCCGTAGTAGTCGACGACCGCGCCCGAGCCGCCGGGGCGGTCGCTCTTGCGGAGGAACTGCTGCGGCGGCTGGAACACGCGGCTCATCGAGACGCGGCGCCCGTTCCGGACCAGCGCCGCGGCGGCGGCGGTCTTCTCGGGGGTGATGAGGTTGACGGCGCCCTTCTGGTCGTCGTCGCCCCAGCGGCCCCAGTTGCGGCGGTCGGTGTACCACGACCGCACCTCGGCCGCGGAGGGCATCCGCGGGTCCTGTCCCGCCGCCGCGGGCGCCGCCGCGCGCGCCGCCGGCGCGTGATGGGTCTCGTGCCGGGCCAGGAGCTCGGACGGCGAGATGCTGTCGGCGGGGGCCGCCGGCGTTCCCGCCCTTCGGTTCCAGGCGGTCGCCTGGCCGCCCAGCACCGCCGCCCCACCCATGGCCACCGCGCTCGTCAGGAACCTTCGTCGTGAAGAGGCCATGTCTCCCCTCCTTTCGTCGCGCTGCTCCGCAGGTGTCCGTGCGGCCCAGCCTAACACGCGCCAACCCGCGCGGCGATTGACACCTTCGTGGCCGTTCGGAGAGACTAGGAGCCCGCTCCGTAGGCGGCGCGGGCTCCTGAAGGACTGGGTTGCGCGCCGAGCGGGCCGGAGCGCGACCTTGCGGCCGCGGCGACGAACGGCGGGCCAGGGGCCCGCTCCGTGGACGGCACGGGCCCCTGAGCGATTTGGGTGGGCGTGGAGTCTGTCCCCGCTCGCCGAGCGCCGGGACGCGCGGTGCGGGCGAGCGCGAGAGTGCGATGAACAGCATGCGGCTTCGTATCGGGACCGGGGTGCTGGCCGGTCTCCTCGTCGGCGCGGGGGGGCTGGTCTCCCCCTGCGCGGCCGGTGCGGCCCCGCAGGGGGAGACCCCCACTGCGCCAGCCGTCGAGGCGTCCGGCGCGGAGGCGGGAGCCGGGCAGCGCGCCCTGCTCGACCGCTACTGCGTCGCGTGCCACAACGACCGGCTGCGAACGGGCGGCCTGACGCTGGCCTCGGGCGCGGTCGACGTGACCGACGTGGCCGCGCACGCCGAGGTCTGGGAGAAGGTCGTCCGCAAGCTGCGCGCCGGGGCGATGCCGCCCCGTCCGAGGCCGCGCCCGGAGCCCGCTGCCTACGCGGAGTTCCGCTCCTGGCTCGAGGGCGAGCTCGACGACGCCGCCGCGGCCGATCCCAATCCCGGGCGCACGGAGACGTTCCACCGCCTGAGCCGGACGGAGTACCGCAACGCGGTGCGCGATCTGCTGGCGCTCGACGTCGACGTCGGCGAGCTGCTGCCGGCCGACGACACGAGCTACGGCTTCGACAACATCGCCGGCGTCCTCGGCGTCTCGCCGACGCTGATGGAGCGCTACCTGTCGGCGGCGCGCAAGATCAGCCGACTCGCGGTGGCGTCGCCGGTGCCGTCGCCGACGGCCGAGACCTTCCGCATCGCCTCCGACCTGGGCCAGGACCGCCGCATGGAGGGGCTGCCGTTCGGCACCCGCGGCGGAATGGTGGTCGACTACAACTTCCCCGAGGACGCGGAGTACGTCTTCGAGATCCTGCCGGACGGGCCGCTGCGCATCGAGCCGCACGACCTCGAGGTGACCATCGACGGTGAGCGGATCGCGCTGCTGACGGTCGGCAAGCGGCCCGATCCCGACGACCCGCGCGGGCTCTATACGCCGCAGATCGAGGCGCTGGAGGTTCGCACCCCGGTCACCGCCGGGCCGCACGCGATCGGCGTCGCCTTCCTGCGCAAGACCTCGGCGGAGCCGGAGGGCATCCGCAAGCTCTACCTGCGGCCGTTCACCGGCGAGGGCTCCGGCGGCGACTCGCGCTACCAGCCCTACGTCGAGAGCGTGACCATCGCCGGACCCTACGAGTCGAGCGGCGCCCGGCCGGTCGAGGGGACGCCGAGCCGCGAGCGCATCTTCACCTGCCGCCCGGCCACCGGCGACGCATCGGCCGCCGACGAGGCGGCGTGCGCGCGCGAGATCCTCGCGACCGTCGCCCGGCGCGCCTACCGGCGGCCGGTGGGCGACGACGACGTCGCGCGGCTCCTGACCTTCTACGATCGCGGGCGCGCGGCGGGGAGCTTCGACAACGGGATCGAGATGGCGCTCCGGCGGCTGCTGGTGAGCCCCGAGTTCCTCTTCCGCGTCGAGCGGGACCCCGAGGGCATCGCACCGGGCGCGAGCTACCGGCTGAGCGATCTGGAGCTGGCGTCGCGGCTGTCGTTCTTCCTGTGGAGCAGCATTCCGGACGACGCGCTGCTCGCGGCCGCGGAGCGCGGCGAGCTCGGCGACCCGGAGGCCTTTGAAGCGCAGGTCGAGCGGATGCTGGCCGATCCGCGGTCGGAGGCGCTCGTCGGCAACTTCGCGGGGCAGTGGCTGACGCTGCGCAACGCCGCCGCCGTCCGGCCGGACGAGGACGAGTTCCCGGACTTCGGCGAGGGGCTCCGGCAGGCGTTCCGGCGGGAGACGGAGCTGCTCTTCGACAGCGTGCTCCGCGAGAGCCGCAGCACCCTCGACCTCCTGGCCGCCGACTACACCTTCGTCAACGAGCGGCTCGCGCAGCACTACGGCATCCCGAACGTGCGCGGCAGCCACTTCCGGCGCGTCGTTCTGGATGATGCAGACGCGGCGCGCGGCGGCCTCCTCGGCCACGGCAGCATCCTCACCGTGACGTCCTACGCGAACCGGACGTCGCCCGTGAACCGCGGCAAATGGGTCCTGGAGAACATCCTCGGGACGCCGCCGCCGCCACCGCCGCCCGATGTCCCGGAGCTCGAGACGGCCGAGGGCGCCGAGCCGCTCTCGATGCGCGAGGCGATGGAGCAGCATCGGGCCAACCCCGTCTGCGCGAGCTGCCACCGCCTGATGGATCCGCTCGGGCTGTCGCTCGAGCCCTTCGACGCCATCGGCCGCTGGCGCGATCGCGAGGCGGGGGGCGCGGCGATCGACGCCTCCGGCGAGCTGCCGGACGGCACGCCGTTCGACGGGCCGTCGGGCCTCCGGGCGGCCCTTCTCCGCCATCCCGACCGCTTCGTCACCACCGTGACCGAGAAGCTGATGACCTACGCGCTCGGACGGGGCGTCGAGCACTACGACGCGCCCGCCATCCGGGCCATCGTTCGCGACGCCGCCCGCGACGACTACCGCCTGTCGGCGCTCGTCAAGGGCGTCGCCCGCAGCACGCCGTTCCAGATGAGGAGATCGCCGTCATGATGATCACCCGGATGTCGCTGCCGCGGCGCACCTTCCTGCGGGGGATCGGCGCCACGCTGGCGCTGCCGCTGCTCGACGCCATGGTCCCGGCCGCCACGGCCCTTGCGAAGACGGCCGCGAAGCCGTCGCCGCGGCTCGGCTTCATCTACATCCCGAACGGCGCGAACATGGCGCAGTGGACCCCGGCCGGCGACGGCGGGGCGCTGGAGCTCTCGCGCACGCTCACGCCGCTCGAGAAGGTGCGCGACCAGGTGGTCATCCCCACCGGGCTCGATCACCGCCAGGCGGAGGCCTGGGGCGACGGCAACGGCGAGCATTCCCGCGCCAGCGCCGTGTGGCTGAACGGCGTGCACCCGAAGCGGACCGAGGGCGCCGACGTGCGGGCCGGCACCACCGCCGACCAGATCGCCGCCGCCGCGCTTGGCCAGGAGACGCCGCTGCCGTCGCTGGAGCTGGCCCTCGAGAACAGCTTCGTCGTCGGCAACTGCGACAACGGCTACAGTTGCGTCTACACGAACACGTTCGCGTGGCGCACGCCGACGACGCCGCTCCCGATGGAGCACAACCCGCGCGTCGTCTTCGAGCGGCTGTTCGGCGAGGGCGGGACGGAGGAGCAGCGCGTCGCCCGGCTCCGGGACGACCGCAGCATCCTCGACGCGGTCCGCGAGGACATGGCCCGGCTGGACCGCACGCTGGGCAAGGCGGATCGCGCCCGTGTGACCCAGTACCTCGACGCCGTCCGCGAGATCGAGCGCCGCATCCGCCGCTCGGAGGCGCAGTCGGACGCGGCTCTGCCCGACGTGCTGGAGCGGCCGGTCGGCATCCCGGAATCGTTCGACGAGCACGCCCGGCTGATGTTCGACCTGCAGGCGCTGGCCTTCCAGGCCGACATCACGCGCGTCTTCACGTTCCTCATCGGGCGCGAGCAGACCGCGCAGAGCTTCCCGGAGATCGGCGTTCCCGACCCGCACCACGCCATGTCGCACCACCAGATGGACGCGGAGCGGCTCGAGAAATACGCGATGATCAACACCTACGAGGTGAGTCTCCTGGCCGGCTTCCTGGAGAAGCTGCAGGCGACGCCGGACGGCGACGGGACCCTGCTCGACCAGTCGATGATCCTCTACGGCGGCGGCATCAGCGACGGCGATCAGCACTCGCACCTCGACCTGCCGCTCATCCTGGCCGGCGGAGGCGCCGGGAAGCTGCGCGGCGGACGGCACCTGAAGTACGAGGGCGAGACGCCGATGACCAACCTGCTGGTCAGCATGCTCGACAAGGCGGGCGTTCCGGTAGACGAGCTCGGCGACAGCACCGGACACCTGCCGATGGAGACGCTGAGCGGCGTTTAGCGGCTTGCGCCGTGGGACACAGGACCGAACGACTCCCGCGGCGTCAGGCCCTGGGGCGCCGGGGTTGCGGCCGAAGGCGGAGCGTTGTGACGGATTCCGCGGCGGTAGCCGCGAGTCGGGTGCGGGTCGGGTCGACGATACGGGGGGAACGAGGACGATGCTGAACGCGGCGCGTTGGTGCGGGGTCGCGGCCCTGGCCGCTGCTCTCCTCGGAGCGACCGGCATCGCCCAGACCGGGGGAGCCGGGGCCGGTCCCGAGGGGGAGCCCCTCATCGATGCCGTCCGGGCGGGCGATGCCGCGGCCGTGCAGGCGCTGCTGGGCGACGGCCTCAGCGCGGGGACGGCGGGGATCGACGGCACGACGGCGCTCCACTGGGCCGCGCACCACGACCATCCGGCCATCGCGGGGCTGCTGCTCGAGGCCGACGCCGCCGTCGACGCGACCAATCGCTACGGCGTCACGCCGCTCGCGCTCGCGTCGCTGAACGGCAGCACGGAGATGATCGCGCGCCTGCTCGAGGCGGGCGCGGACCCGAACCTGCCGAACCCCGAGGGCGAGACGCCGCTCATGACCGCGGCGCGGACCGGGAACGCCGCCGCCATCGACAGCCTGGTGGCCCACGGCGCCGAGGTGGACGCGGTCGAGGCGTGGCGGCAGCAGACGGCGCTGATGTGGGCGGCGGCCCAGAACCAGCCGGCGGCGGTCGACGCGCTGCTCGCGGCGGGCGCCGATCCGAACGCGCGGTCGGCCCGCGGGTTCACGCCGCTCCTCTTCGCGGCACGCGAAGGGCACGTCGGCATCCTCGACCCGCTGGTCCGCGCCGGCGCCGACGTCGACGACAGGCTGCCCGAGGGCGGCATGAGCGCCCTCCTGCTGGCCGTCTACAACGCGCAGTACGACTTCGCGAACGCCCTGCTCGAGCGGGGGGCCTATCCCGACGCGGCGGGCACCGGCTGGACGGCACTGCACCAGCTCGTCTGGACGCGCCGGCCCAACCTGGGGCGGAATCCGCCCTTCCCCGTCCCGCTGGGCGCACTCGACGCATTGGACCTCGCCCGCGCGCTCGCCGCGCACGGCGCGGATCTGGATGCCCGGCAGACGCAGGAGCCGCGGGACGGCAACCGGAACATGCTGAACCGGATCGGGTCGACGCCCTTCCTGCAGGCGGCGAAGGTGGCGGACGCCGACATGATGCGGCTACTGGTCGAGCTCGGCGCGGATCCGTCGCTCACGACCGACGAGGGCGTGACGCCGCTGATGGCGGCGGCCGGCGTCGGCATCTGGAAGATCGGCGAGAATCCCGGGACCAACGAGGAAGCGCTCGCGGCGGTCGCGCTCGCGTGGGAGCTGGGCAACGACGTCAATGCGGCCGATACGAACGGGGACACCGCACTGCACGGTGCGATCCATCGCGGCGCGGGGAACATCGTTCGCTTCCTGGTCGACAAGGGGGCGAACGTCGACGCCGTCAACGGGAAGGGATGGTCGCCGCTGTCGGTCGCCCAGGGGGTCTTCTACCCCAATACGTTCAACCGCCATCCGGAGCTCGTGGCGCTGCTGACCGAGCTGGGCGCGGATCCGGCGGCCGGCTCCCGGCGGCCCGAGGACCTGTCGCCGGCCGAACGGCTGGCGCTGGCGCGGGAGGATCAGTAGTCGGCAGCGCGGGGACGAGACAACCGCGGAAAGGCACGAGGGGGTCCGCGAGGACGGGGTCGCGCCCGGGCCGGGCGCGGCGTTCGGAGTCGCATGTTGAAAGACGGCCGCGACCGCGTCGACGGCTGAGGTTACGGACGGAGGAGGAGATTCCATGATGGCGTGGACACAAGCGTCGGGACGCACGCGCGTGCGGCTCGGGATGGTCAGCGTCGCGCTCGCCGCGGCCCTGGCCCTGTTCGCGGCGCTGCCGAGCGCGGAGGAAGCCGCCGAGATGCCCGAGGGCTACATCGGCGGCGTCGTCGAGAGCAGCGCCGGCCCGGAGGCCGGGGTCTGGGTCATCGCCGAGACCGAGGAGCTCGAGACGAAGTTCGCCAAGGTCGTCGTGACCGACGACGAGGGCCGCTTCGTGCTGCCGCAGATGCCGGACGCGACCTACGACGTCTGGGTCCGCGGCTACGGCCTCGTCGACTCCGAGAAGGTCAGGCTCTCGCCGTCGGACGAGGACGTCAGCCTCACGGCCGTCGTCGCGCCGAACGAGCAGGCTGCGGCGCAGTACTACCCCGGCAACTACTGGTACTCGCTGATCGAGCCGCCCGCTCCCGACGAGTTCCCCGGCACCGGCCCGGAGGGGAACGGCATCTCGCCGAACCTGCACAGCCAGGCGGCGTGGCTCGACATCATGAAGCAGGGCTGCCAGCTCTGCCACCAGATCGGGAACACCGCCACGCGCATCGTGCAGCATCGTGACGACTTCGACTCGACCGTCGCGGCCTGGGATCACCGGGTGCAGACCGGGCAGCGCGGCAACCAGATGAGCGCGGCCATGAACCGCTTCGGGCGGCAGCGCGCGCTCGAGATGTTCGCCGACTGGTCGGACCGGATCGCGGGCGGCGAGACGCCGGAGCGGCCGCCGCGGCCGTCGGGCGTCGAGCAGAACCTCGTCGTGACGCTGTGGGACTGGGGCGTGGACAGCTCCTTCATCCACGACGAGATCACGACCGACAAGCGGAACCCGACCGTCAACGGCGGCGGGCCGGTCTACGGCGTGTCGGCGGGCCACGGCACCCTCACGGTCGTCGATCCGGTGGCGAACAGCGCGGTCGAGATCAAGATTCCGGTCCGCCCCGAGGATCCGGACTCGGTGCCCTCGCGCTTCCCGCAGGTGCAGCTCCAGCCGTCCTACTACTGGGGCGACCAGTTGCTCTGGGGGCGCGGCGGTCCCGACGGTCGCGAGAACTCGTCCGATCCGCACAACCCGATGATGGACGGGGAGGGCCGCGTCTGGATGACCTCGACCATCCGCCCCCGCCCGAACCCGGACTGGTGCAAGGAAGGCTCGGACAACAAGTTCGCCCAGTACTTCCCCCTGGGGATGAGCGGCCGGCAGGCCTCGTACTACGACCCCGAGAGCGAGGAGTTCGTCCTGATCGACACCTGCTACGGGACGCACCACCTGCAGTTCGGCGAGGACGACAACGACACGCTCTGGTTCAGCGGCGACGGCAACGCGGTCGGCTGGATCGACACCAAGGCCTACGACGAGAGCGGTGACGAGATCGCCTCGCAGGGCTGGTGCCCGACCGTCATCGACACCAACGGCGACGGCCGCATCACGAAGCCGTGGAACGAGCCGGTTCGTGGCGGCGAGGCCGAGATCGACCCGGCGCTCGACACCCGCATCGCCGGGTTCGGCTACGGCATCATCGCGAGCTCGATCGACGACTCGGTCTGGATCACCCGCACCGGGCCGTTCCCGGGCCGGCTGGTCCGCCTCGACCGGGGCGACAATCCGCCCGAGACCTGCGTCGCGGAGGTCTACGAGCCGCCGTCCATCGAGAATCCCGACGTCGACCCGGCGCAGACGGGCTCGGCGCCGCGCGGGATCGACGTGGACCGCAACGGCGTCATCTGGACCGCCCTGTCGGGGAGCAGCCACATGGCGAGCTTCGACCGGAGCAAGTGCGCCGTGACGAGCGGCCCTGACGCCACCGGACAGCACTGCCCCGAGGGGTGGACGCTCTACCCGGTGCCCGGTCCGCAGATGAAGGGCGTCGAGACGCCCGGCAGCGCCGACTTCCACTACTACAGTTGGGTCGACCAGTACAACACCCTCGGGCTGGGCGAGAACATCCCGATCGCGAACGGGTCGGGATCGGACTCGCTGCTGGCCCTCGATCCCGAGACCAACGAGTGGACCGTGCTGCGGGTGCCGTACCCGATGGCGTTCTACTCGCGCGGCCTCGACGGCCGGATCGACGATCCGGACGCCGGGTGGAAGGGCCGCGGCCTGTGGGCCAACTACGGCTCGAACTACGTCTGGCACACCGAGGGCGGCAAGGGCACCAAGAGCAAGATGGTGCACTTCCAGCTCCGGCCCGACCCGCTTGCGAAGTAGGGCCGGACTGCACGGCTGACCGTCGTTCAGGGACAGGCGCCGACGGGCGCCTGTCCCTTTCGTTTGTGGGGGAGAAGGCACACCCGGACGCGTGTTGCCGGGCGATGTTGCCGGCCGGGGGGCAGAACGCGTGGGGCAGGAGAGGCACAACCATGACTGGTGAGATGCGCCGGGACGACGGAAACGGTCCGCGGAGCGACCGGCAGCCGTTGCGCGCCGCGACCGAGAGACCGGGCGGGTGCGGTCGGCGAGCTCCGGGGCACCACGGTGGGTGGCGGAACGGCTTGCGGTCCGGGGCGGTGCTGGCGCTGGCCGCGGCCGCTGCGTGCGGTGGCGCACCACCCGAGGAGTCGAGCGACCCCATGCCGCCGGCGGCTCCGCCTCCCTACCACGTCTACGTCACGAACGAGTACTCCGGGGACCTCACCGTGATCGCGGGCGGGACCAACGAGGTGCTGGCCACGGTACCGCTCGGCCAGCGGCCGCGCGGAATCAAGGTGTCTCCGGACGGCACGCAGCTTTTCGTCGCCCTGAGCGGCTCGCCGCCGGCCCCGCCCGGCATCGACGTGAGCACGCTGCCCCCGCCCGACCGCTCCGCCGACGGCATCGGCGTCTTCGACCGCGCCGCCGGCGAGGTCGTGCAGGTGGTCCACGCGGGGACCGATCCCGAGCAGCTGGCGGTGAGCGCGGACGGCACGCGCCTCTATGTCGCCAACGAGGACGCCGGGGAGGCCAGCGTGGTCGACATCGCCTCGGGCGAGGTCCTGGCCGCGCTGCCGGTGGGCGGCGAGCCCGAGGGGGTGCGGATCAGCCCCGACGGCAGCGTCGTCTACGTCACGTCGGAAGAGGACAACCAGGTCTCGGCCATCGACACCGCCACCAACGAGGTCGTGGCCGTGTTCGAGGTCGGCGCGCGCCCCCGCGCCTCGGCCTTCACGCCGGACGGGAGCCGCGCCTACGTGACGGCGGAGAACGGCGCCACGGTGCACGTCGTCGACACCGCCGCGCACGAGGTGATCCACACGATCGAGCTCACCGGCGAGCTGGTCGGTGAGCTGGTCCGGCCGATGGGCGTCGTCGTCTCCCCCGACGGGTCGCGCGTATACGTGACGACCGGGCGTGGACGGATGGTCGTGGCGATCGACGCGGCCACGAACGAGCCGGTCGCCTCGGTCGAGGTGGGCACGCGCCCGTGGGGTATCGGAATCACCGCGGACGGCCGATACCTGTACACGGCGAACGGCCCCTCGAACGATGTCAGCGTCGTCGATGCCGAATCGATGACCGTCGTCGCCACCGTGCCGGCCGGTGAGCGGCCGTGGGGAATCGCCATCATCGGCGCGGAGTGAGCCGCCGCGCGGGCTCGTCTCCTGCCGGGCCCGTAGCGCGCCGTTCCGGGAGCCGTCAGTACAGGCACGCGTCCAGGATGGCGAGGGCCTCGTCGAGCACGAATCCGGGCGCCTTCTCCACGAACCTCACCTGCCGGCGCACGTAGTCGAGCGACTTGAGTTGCTCGACCATGACGAACCCGGTCAGCGAGGCTCCCTGGGGAACCTCCACGTGGAAGGGCACGTTCCGGCGGGTGCTGGTCATCGGGCAAACCATCGCGAGACCGGTATGCCGGTTGAAGAGCGTGTTGCTGACCACCAGGGCCGGGCGGCGCCCTTTCTGCTCATGTCCCGCCTGCGGATCGAGCGAGACGATGACGAAGTCCCCTCTCGCGGGGACGTAGCCCGGCACCTACCAGGTCTCCTTGCCGGCCGGAGGACCCCAGTCGATCTCCTCGACCGAGTACTCCTCCGGCATGCGTGACACCAGTGCCTTCAGCTCGTATCTACCTCGCACGTCGGCCACGGGTTCGACGATGATTCGGCCGTGCTGAACCGACACGCGCACCTGGTCGCCGACCTTGACGTGCGCCTCCTCGAGCACGGACTTGGCGAACCGCATTCCCTGGCTGTTGCCCCACTTCCGGATTCTCGTGAGCATCGTTGCCTCCCGGACGTAGCCGCACGCGGTTGAAGTGTAGCCGAAGTATAGCCCGGCCCGCGGCCGGACGGCAGGCGTGCGCAGACAGGCGCCAGCCGGCGCCTTTCGCGGGACGTCCCTCGTGTATCTCCATGCCTGCTAGACTGCGGCAGGACGGCCGCGCGCGGGCGCGGCGCGCGGACCCATGAGCGAACCAGGTCTCGACATCACGCTCGGCGTCGAGGAGGAGTTCTTCCTCGTCGACCCGGAGACGCGCGATCTCGTTACGGATCCGCTCCCCGCGATCTTCGAGGCCTGCCAGCGCGACTGCGGGCCGCACCGGGTGGTGCACGAGGCGCTCCGCTCGCAGATCGAGACCAACACGAGGGTCTGCGGCTCCGTGGCCGAGGTGCGCGAGGCGCTCCGGGAGACTCGCCGGCTGGTGGTCGAGTCGGCCGCCCGGCACGGCGTGGCGGTGATGGCCGCGTCGAGCCATCCGTTCGCACGCTGGGAGGCGCAACTGATTACGCCACGGGAGCGCTACGAGCGCTTCGCGGTGACCTTCCAGGAGACCATGCGGAGGCTCCTGGTCGGCGGCATGCACGTCCACGCCGGCTTCGGCGATCCCGATTCGCGGTTGCGGGTCATGACCGCCCTCCGGCGCCACCTGCCCCTGCTGCACGCGCTGTCGACCTCGTCGCCGTTCCACGCCGGGCACGAGACCGGCTTCAAGTCCTACCGGCTGTCCATCATGGGGGCCATGCCGCGCACGAGCCTCCCCGCTCCGCTGTCGTCGCGGGCGGACTACGAGCGCGTGGTGGCCGCCTACCAGCGCATGCAGTTCATCGAGAGCAGCAGCGAGCTGTGGTGGGACGTCCGGCCGTCTCTCGCCTTCCCGACGGTGGAGATGCGGATCTGCGACGTATGCCCGCGCCTCGACGACGCGGTGGGCATCGTCGCCCTGTACGCCGCGCTGGTCCGGCACCTGGTCCGGTTGGACGGCAGGGGGCTCCTGCCGCCCGACCCGCCCACGGCAATCATCGCCGAGAACCGGTGGATCGCGCAGCGCTACGGCGTGCTCGCGTTCTTCGGTGACGTGCGGCGCGGCGGGCAGGTGGACATCGCGGAGGACGCCGCCCGACTGGTCGAGGAGCTGGCCGCCGACGCCCGTGACCTCGGCTGCGAGGACGAGTTGCGCCACGCGCTGGCCATCATCCGCGACGGCAGCGGCGCGGACCGGCAGCTCGACCATTTCCGTCTCCGCCGGCTGGAAGGCGACTCGGAGGCCGAGGCGCTGCGCGCCGTGGTCGATCTCGTGGTCGCCGAGACGAAGGAAGGGATCGAATCCGATGCGTAACGCTCGCGAGAGAGTGCGGAGACCGAGCCTCCGAACGGCCCGGGAGCCTGGAGGGGCATCCGGGCGCCACGCGGAGCCGTCAGGCGACGGTGGGCGGGCTCTGCCTCGGTTGGCGCCTTCCAGCCCGGCCCCCGCGGGCACGGTGGGCCGGGTGGCGGGCGGACTCCTGTTGGCGGCCGTGCTTGCGGGCACGTGGGTCGGCGGCGGCGCCGCGGGCTCGGCTGCGACCTCCGGGCAGGCTGCCGGTACCGAAACCGCGGCCGGGACGACGCCGGCGCCGTTCCCGCCGCCGAGCTTCCACCACATCCACATCAACTCCACCAACCCGGAGCGTTCCATCGACTGGTGGTCGACGCTCTGGCCCGCGGGCGAGCGGACGACGGTGGAGGGGTTGCCGGCTTTCGTCGCCGATGGCGTCGCGCTCGTCTACACCGAGGTGGAGAGCCGGGCGCCGGGCGCGTTCGACCCCGAACGACGGCAGTCGATCCCGCAGAGCCCGTTCTGGACGACCGGGCCGAGCACCGACGGCCTCGCTCTGTACGAGCGGCTGACGGCGCTCGATCCCGAGGGGGAGCGCTTCCGCTTCCTTCCCGTCTACACCGGCCCCGACGACACCGAGGGCGTGCCGCATTCCGGACTCGCGCCCTTCGGGGACCAGCTCCTCACGGTGGCGGAGATGGCGGAGCGCGCCGCGCGCGAGGGCGGCACTCCGACACGCGACCGCGTCAGCGGGCAGGACTTCGGCTACCTGGTCGATCCGGACGGGATCCTGGTCGAGTTCAACGGCAACGCGGAGACCCAGGACCTCTTCTACGGCCACACGCACTTCTGGCACGAGCAGCCGCTGTGCGCCTCCAACTGGTACGCCGAGCATCTGGGAATGACGCTGCCGCCGCAACGGGACCCGGAGACGGGCGAGACGTCGCCACGCGCGGCGTACGACCCCTGCGACGTCGAGGTCGGCGAGGTCAGCTACCCGACCTTCCTGCCGATGGGCCAGTTCCGCCGGCCGATCGGCAGCGTCCGCATGGCCAACGCCGGCTGGGCCTGGTACAGCCGCCAGTGCCGGGACGGCCGCTGCGGTCCCGAGCTCGACCGCCCGCTCGTCCCCTCGCGCGGCCAGGTGGTCGATCACGTCGGCCTCAGCTACCCCGACCTCGACCCGGTGCTGGCCCATCTCGAAGCGCGGGGCGTCCCGATCCTCGAGGGCCCGTACCCGCACGGCGACACCCGCGCCGTCCTCATCGAGGACCTCGACGGCATGGCCCTGGAGCTCATCGAGGCCGGCCCCTGAACGTCAGCGGGGCCTGCCAGCATGGGCGGCCCCCCGCGGCCGCACCGCGGGCGTCACGCGCCCGGCGAAGCTGAGGTCTGCGGACCGCGGGCCTCATCGACCGCATCTCCCGCCCGTCGACGACGAGCACCGCGTCGGGACGGGCGCGTCGCAGCTTCGCACGCAACCTCGAACGCGTCATCGCCTGAAACGAACCCTGCTGTACGCTGGACGTGTCATGCTGACGGCGGATGCGCTGCGCGCCCTGATCGCGAACCACGAGTCCGATCGCGTAGAGCTCACGGTCTCGACGACGAACACGGACAAGTTCGGGGAGGCGATCTGCGCCTTCGCCAACGACTTCCCCAATCACCGGCAGCCGGGCTACCTCGTCGTCGGCGTCGAAGACGACGGCACGGTGCGCGGTGGGACCGTCACCGACGCGCTGCTGCGGAATCTGGGGGCCCTGCGCTCGAACGTGAACATCGAGCCGCTTCCGGCCATGACCGTGCAGAAGCACGCGCTGCCCGAGGGCGAGGTGGCCGTCGTCGAAGTCCTGCCGTCGGACCTGCCGCCGGTGCGCTACAAGGGGAGGGTGTGGATTCGCGTCGGTCCTTCCCGGCGCGGCGCCAACCAGCAGGAGGAGCGGATTCTGATCGAGAAGCGGACGGGGCTGCAGCGGACCTTCGACGCGCGTCCGTGCGGCGGCTGCACCCTCGACGACCTCGTGGCGGATCTCTTCCTCGTGACCTACCTCCCGGCCGCCGTGGATCGCGAGGTGATCGCCGAGAACGAGCGTAGCGTCGCGGAGCAGATGGCTTCGTTGCGGTTCTACGAGTTGGCTGCCGACTGCCCGACGCACGCAGGAGCGCTGCTGTTCGCCCGGGAACCGCTGCGCTGGGTTCCCGGCGCGTGGATTCAGTTCGTCCGCTGGGCGGGGACGACGATGGCCGACGAGCCGGTCCTCGCGCACCGCCTCAGCGGCGACCTGATCACCGTGCTGCGGGAGTTGCAGGCGCTGGTAGCGCTGCCGGCGCAGCCGCATCCGGTCGCCGACTCGGCTCTCCGGGAACGGACGGCGACGGAGTATCCGCCGGCGGCGATTCGCGAGCTGCTGCTGAACGCAATCATGCACCGCTCGTACGAGTCGAACGCGCCTGTGCGGTTCCACTGGTATGAAGACCGCTTGGAGATACAGAATCCCGGGGGTCTGTACGGCATGGCGTCGCGCGAGAACTTCCCGCGGCAGACGGACTACCGCAATCCGGTCCTGTCCGAGGCGATGGCCACGCTCGGCTACGTCAACGCGTTCGGACGCGGCGTCCTCCGCGCGCAGGAGGCGCTGCGCCGCAACGGGAATCCCCCGGCCGAATTCACGTTCGAGACCTCCCATGTGCTGGCGACCCTCCGGAGGGCGGCGTGAGGACGATCGCCTTCTTCAACAACAAGGGGGGCGTAGGCAAGACCACGCTCGTCCAGCACCTGGCCTGGATGTATGCGGAGCTGGGTCTCTCGGTGGTGGCGGCGGACCTCGACCCGCAGGCGAACCTGAGCGCCGTGCTTCTCGACGAGGACCGGCTCGAATGCCTGTGGCCGGACGGTGACCATCCCGACAGCGTACTGGGGGCGGTTTCGCCCATCCTGCGGGGTCTGGGCGACATCCGGGAGCTGCACGTGGAGGAGATCGCCCCGAACCTCGGCCTGGTGGTCGGCGATCTGGGCTTGTCCGCGTTCGAGGCGAAGCTGTCATCGGCATGGCCCGACTGCCTCAGTCGCGACGAGTCCGCGTTTCGCATCGAGTCGGTGTTTCACCGCATCGTTCTCCGCGCCGCCGGCAGGCGGGACGCCGACCTCGTTCTGATTGACGTCGGTCCGAACCTGGGTGCGATCAACCGCGCGGCGATCATCGCGGCCGACTTCGTCGTCTTCCCGCTCGCGCCCGACCTGTTCTCGTTGCAGGCACTGCGGAACGTCGGACCGACCCTGCGCGAGTGGCGCAGTGCATGGCGGGACCGCCTGGAGCGCCGCCCGAGCACGGACGATCTCGATCTACCGGCGGCGGACATCAAGCCGGCCGGTTACGTGGTGATGCAGGACGCGGTACGCACGGGCGGCGCCGTGCAGGCGTACCGGAAGTGGATCGTGCGGATCCCGGAAGTCTATCGCCAGGAAGTGCTCGCCGAGATCGCGGACGGCAGCTCCTCCGCGGCAGAGGATCCCCACTGTCTGGCCACCCTCGGGCACTACCGGAGCCTGATGGCGATGGCCCGCGAAGCCCGCAAGCCGATGTTCCACCTGAAGGCCGCGGACGGCGCGCTCGGCGGCCACAGCTACGCCGTGCAGGACTGCTACAAGGACTTCGAGATGCTGGCGAGGGGGATCGCCTCGAAGTGCGGAGTGCCCCTCGGTCGATAGCCGCAAAGTGCGGCGTGCACGTCGGCTGAGCTTGGGTCCCCCGCCGGCGGAACCGAGCGACCTCCCGGACCCGGGGGCTCCGGCGCCTCCACGAGCCAGAAGGGAGCTCGGTTGTGTGAGATCGGTGATCCGATCACCGAATTGACGCGGACGGGTAGGCGTGCCAGCATCGGGCATGCTGCGCCGGCACTTGACCGAAGCCCTTCTCTCGGCCGCTGCGGTCAATCCCGTCGTGACGCTCACCGGTCCGCGCCAGTCGGGGAAGACCACGCTCGTTCGCGCGCTCTTCCCGGAGCATCGCTACCTGTCGCTCGAAGCGCCGGACGTTCGCATGCGGGCCCTCGAGGACCCGCGGGGCTTTCTCGCGCAGGGCGAGCGGTTGATCCTCGACGAGGTCCAGCGGGCCCCCGATCTCCTCTCGTACATCCAGGTGCTCGTCGACGAGGAGAATCGGCCGGGGCGCTTCATCGTGACCGGTTCCCAGAACATCCTGCTCATGGAGTCGGTCTCGCAGACGCTGGCCGGTCGCACGGCGCTGCTGCGCCTGTATCCGCTCTCGCTCGCCGAATTGCTCGACCGCCCGCCGATCGATGCCGAGAACCTGGACCAGGAATCGACGGGCGCCGTCGACCCGGCGCCGGGGCGGAGCCCCTGGCAGATGCTCGTCGAGGGCTTCTATCCCCGGATTCACGATCGGAGCCTGCCGGCCGGTTCCTGGCTGGCGGACTATGTCCGCACGTACATCGAACGGGACCTGCGAGAAGTGCTGCAGGTGTCCGACCTGCGGAGCTTCGAGAGCTTCCTCCGGCTCGCCGCGTCGCACACGGCCCGGGAACTCAACCTCACGACGCTCGCGAGCGACGTCGGCATCACTCGGCAGACCGCGAAGCGCTGGTTGTCGGCTTTGGTAATCGGGTTCCTGGCGACGACGTTGCCGCCACACCACGCGAGCTACCGCAAGCGGCTGCGGAAGCGCCCACGCCTGCATTTCCTCGACACCGGGCTCGTCTGCTACCTGCTCGACATCCGTGACGCGGCGACCCTGGAGCATCACCCGCTGCGCGGCGCCATCTTCGAGTCGTTCGTCGTCTCCGAGCTGATCAAGAGCTTCGCCGCCGAGCGCCGCGACGCGCCGCTGTACTTCTGGCGGGACGCGACCGGGCACGAGGTCGACCTCCTGATCGATACTGGCGGGCGAGTGGTGCCCGTGGAAGCCAAGTCCGGCCGGACCGTAGCGGCCGATGCCGTCGACGGTCTGGTGTGGTGGACGTCGATTCCGGGCAACCCGAACCGCGGCGGTGTCCTGGTCCACGGAGGGACGGAGCGCTTCGACTTCAGGGGCTTCCGCGTGCTGCCCTGGTATCTGCGCTGAGCATGACGGCGCCAGGAGGGTCACGATGCGTGAGTTGAAGCTGATTGCCGGGATGTCGGGCCTCGTGCTGGTGGTCGCGGGCCTGGTGGCGGCGGCCGGGCCGGCGGCGGAGCAGTCGGTGACGCCGGAGCGGCTCGCGGAGCTGACCGCCATCCGTCCGGTGCCGGGCAAGAACGGCCTGTACGTCATTCCCGGCTACGACGGCGGCGTGACCGGCGGCAACGTGGCGGTCCGTGTGACCAACGACGGCGTCATCCTGGTCGACAACAAGTTCCCGCACAGCTTCGCGATGATCACGTCCGAGGTGCGGAAGGTGACCTCGCTGCCGATCCGCTACGTGCTCGACACCCACCACCACGGCGACCACGCCGGGAGCAACGCCGACTTCATGGCCGTCGCCGAGGTGATCGCGCACCGCAACGCGCGCGGCAACATGGTGCGCAACAACCAGCCCGGGGCGCCGCGGGTCGTCTTCAGCCGGGACACGTCGGTCTTCCTCGGGGGCATGGAGGCGCAGGCGCATCACTTCGGGCGCGGCCACACGAACGGGGACGCGGTCATCTACTTCCCGGACCTCCGGACGATCCACGCCGGCGACCTCTTCATCTGGGGGCAGCGCTCGGACGACAGCGCGCTCTCGCCGTTCATGGACTACGCCAACGGCGGGAGCGGGCTGGCGTGGACGGCGACGCTCGACGGCGTGCTGGACCTCGACTTCGACACCGTCATCCCGGGCCACGGTCCGATCCTCGGCCGCGACGAGATGCAGACCTTCCGCGACCGGATGCAGACGCTCGCGGACCGGATGCGGGCGGCGGTCGCGGATGGCGTGAGCCGTGATGACGTACCCGACCGCATCGAGACCGCCGATCTCGACTGGCCCCTCCGCCCGGCGGCGCTGCAGGCGTTCTACGACGAGGTGGCCGCCGACCGGTAGCTTCGCCCCGCCACCCGTGACCGACGTGGCCGCGTGCGGGGCCTCGGCGGGGGGAAACCGTGGCGAGGGTCGCCGCGGGAGCGGCGAGTCGTCAACGCCGCCAACGTTGACGGGGCGGCCGCGGGACGAGCGTCCCGGGAAGCGCGCGCCAGCCTGGACGGGTAGCCGGGGACCGGTCGGCGACGACGCCGTGCTCGGGACGGGGTACGGCGTGGTATAACGACGGGTGCGCCTCCGTTCGCGGGTTGGCGCCAGGAGGGTTGAGGATGGATTTCGCTTGCTGCCCCTACGCGCGCCGCGTGTTTCGCTACGGCCTCGCCGCGCTGGTCGCCGGCGGAGTCATCCTCGTCGCCGGTCTGGCGCTGGCGCAGGAGTCGGTCAGCGCGCAGGAGCCGGCCGACCCGACCTTCACGAAGGACGTCCTGCCGATCCTGCAGCGCGCGTGCCAGCAGTGCCATCGCCCCGGCTCGGTGGCGCCGATGTCGCTCCTGACGTACCGCGACGTCCGGCCCTGGGCGCGCGCCATCCGGGACAAGACGGCGCAGCGCGAGATGCCGCCCTGGTTCATCGAGCGCAACGTCGGGGTGCGGGCCTTCAAGGAGGACCCCTCGCTGACGGACGACGAGATCGCGACCATCGGGGCGTGGGTCGACGCCGGGGCGCCGCGCGGCAATCCGGCCGACGCGCCGCCGCCGATCGAGCTCGCCGACCTCGACGACTGGCGCATCGGGACCCCCGAGTGGATCGTGGAGCTGCCCGAGGAGCAGACGGTCGGGGCGGTGGACGCCGACCGCTGGCTCAACATCTGGGCCGACTCCCGCCTGACCGAGGACCGCTACATCAGGGCGGTCGAGACGAAGCCGTCGCCCGGCGCCTACCCGGTGGTCCACCACGTGGCGACCTCGATGCTCTGGGAGGACGAGGACGGCGAGGAGGGCGGCGGCTTCCTCAACGAGTACGCCATGGGCAAGAACGGGGACATCTTCCCCGAGGGCACGGGGCGCCTCATCCGCGCCGGCACGCAGATCCGCTTCAACATGCACTACAGCTCGGTCGGCGAGGAGATCCGGGACCGGACGCGGGTCGGCTTCCAGTTCTACCCGCCGGGCCACGTGCCGGAGCGGGTGCTGATCTCGCGCCACGTCGGCGACAGCTTCGACACGCTCGACATCCGGGCCGGCGAGGACAATGCGCGCAGCGACGGCTACTACGTGCTGCCCGAGCCCACGCAGGTGACCGGCTTCCAGCCCCACATGCACATCCGGGGCAAGCGCATGTGCGTCGAGGCGATCTACCCGAGCGGGACGATCACCACGCTGAGCTGCACCGGTCACAACTTCGGCTGGCACATCGTCTACAACTACGCCGACCACGAGGCGCCGCTGCTGCCGGCCGGGACCATCCTGCACGTGATCGGTTGGCACAACAACACGGCGTCGAACCGCTACAACCCCGATCCGAAGAACTGGGTGGGCTTCGGCAACCGCTCCATCGACGACATGAGCTTCGCCTGGATGAGCTTCTTCCACATGCCGCAGGACGAGTTCGACCGCAAGGTGGAGGAGCGCGCGCGGCCGACCAACGACTGATGGGAGGGAGCCGGCCGAGCGCGGGATTGTGCGACGGCCGGACGTGGTTCCGAGGAGGTCACCAGGGTCACAGGCGCAGGATTCAGCGATGAAGTCCACGCGACACATGTTCTCCAACGTCGTCGTGCTGCTCGGCGCGTTGCTGCTGGCCGGCGCGCCGGCGGCGTCCGCCCAGACCTACCACAGCGGCCAGAACCTGCAGCCGGTCTTCGAAGGCTGGGAGCAGAACGAGGACGGCAGCTTCAATTTCGTGTTCGGCTACCTGAACCGGAACTACGAGGAGCACCTCGACATTCCGATCGGGCCGGACAACTACTTCGAGCCGGGCGGGGCCGATCAGGGGCAACCGACGTTCTTCTATCCGCGGCGGCAGCGCGTCATCTTCCGCGTCCGGGTGCCGGCGGACTGGGGCGACAGGGAGCTGGTCTGGACCGTGACCGCCCACGGTCGGACGGACCGGGCCGTCGGGTGGCTGGTGCCGGAGCAGATCATCGACGATCAGGTGATCGCCATGAACCGCGCGGGCGGCGGTGCGCCGGACATCGTGAACGCGGCCCCGGCCATCGAGCTGGTCGAGAGCGCGGCGCGGACGGTGAGGGTGGGTGAGCCGCTGACCCTGACCGCCATCATCAGCGACGACGGCATCCCGGAGATGCGGCCCGCCCGCAACAGCCGCCCGCCGGGCCGCCGCAATGCGCTGGGCCTGCGCCTTGCCTGGATTCACTACCGGGGACCCGGGACCGTGGACTTCGATCCCTGGAGCGCCCCGATGGAGGACCACACGCCCGGCTGGACCCCGCCGCCACTGTCCGAGGACGGACGCATCGTCACCACGGCGCGGTTCAGCGAACCGGGAACCTACGTCATCCGCGGGATGGCCGACGACGGCTATACTCTACTCGGCCGCAGACGTCACCGTAACCGTCACGCCCTGACGTTCG
>JAPOWL010000553.1 GCA_026707615.1 Acidobacteriota bacterium
CGTCCCACAGCCGCTTCCAGCGCTCGGGGCTGGCGGCGCGCCAGTTGGAGCTGCGCAGCGTCGCCAGCGGCAGGCTCTCGCGCCCGAGCGGGCGCAGCAGCCGCACCCGGCGCTCGATGGAGCCGTCCTCGAGGATGCGCACCGGGGCCTGGACCCGCACGGCGGGGCGCTTCGACTTCGCGTTCACCACGAGCTCGGCTGTCCGGTCGAGCTTCAGCTCCTCGTCGTGGATGCGCAGGGCCTGCTCGCTGGTCATCGGCCGGGCCGCGTCGCGGCGCACGATCTCGACGATCTCGGTGTCGGTGGCCGCCCCGGCGTGCACGACGGCGGTCTCGCGGCTGGCCGCTCTGAGGCTGTCGGCCTTGATGCGCTCGACGCCCTCGTTGAACCGGCCGGCCTCGATGGCCGCCTCGACGTTGGCTTCAAGCCGGGTCTCAAGCTCCGAGAACAGCTCGTTCTGCTCGGCGATGGGGAGCGCCAGCAGCCGGTTGAGGAAGGTGTGCATCGGGGGTAAATCGTCGAGGAGCGTGCCGTCGTCCTCCTTGACGATGCGCAGCCCCGTCGTCTCGTGCAGCCGCTCGGCGGACCAGCCGCGGATCTTCCCGCCGTACAGCGCCATGTAGAACTGGCGCAGGGCGGTCTTCGCGTAGGGCGACTCGAAGTTGTCGGTGGCGCGGAACAGGGCCGAGTCGTCGTCGCCCATTGCGGTCTGCGAGTCCCGCTGGCCGCGGGTGATGGCGCCGAGGCTGTCGAGGCGCCGCGCGATCGTGGAGATGAAGCGGCGCTCGCCCTTGACGTCGGTGGTGACGGGCCGGAACAGCGGGGCCGACTTCTGGTGCGTGCGGTGGGTGCGCCCGAGGCCCTGGATGGCCTGGTCGGCCCGCCAGCCGGGCTCCAGCATGTAGTGGACCCGGCGCTCGGTGTTCGGCGCGCCGAGGTCCGCGTGGTAGCTGCGGCCGGTGTTGCCGGCCATCGAGAAGACGAGGATGCGCTTCTCCCCGTTCATGAAGGCGTGGGTCTCGTGCGTGTTGGCCGACGCGGCCCGCGGGCGCAGGGCGTGGCGTTCGCCGCGCTCGTCGCGCACCCGCACGATGCGGCGCGATCTGCCGGTGATCTCGGCGACCGCCTCGTCTCCGAAGTGGTGCAGGATCTGGTCCAGGGCGGAGCCGACCGGGGGCAGCAGGCCGAGCTTGAGGATCAGGTCGTCGCGCATCCTGACGGCCTCGACCGACTGCACGGGGTTCCCGTCCTTGTCGTGCATGGGCCGCGAGCGGATGTTGCCGTCCTCGTCCTCGTACTCCTCCTGCAGCGTGGTCGGGAAGGCGTGGCGCAGGAAGTCCAGCACGTACTCGCGCGGCGTGACGTCGACCGACAGGTCGTCCCACTCGCCCGGGGGTATCTCGGCCAAGCGCCGCTCGGTGAGCGCCTCGCCGGTCGACACCAGTTGGATGACGGCCGAGCGGCCCTCCTCGAGATCGTTCTCGATCGACCGGATCAGCGTGGGGCACTTCATCGAGGTGAGCAGGTGGCCGAAGAAGCGCTGCTTGGCGCTCTCGAAGGCGCTCCTCGCGGCCGACTTCGCCTGCGCGTTCTTCGTTTCGCCGACGCTGGTCACCCCGGTGGCCTCGAGCGCGTCGTCGAGGTGGGCGTGGATGATCTTGAACGCGCCGGCGTATTCGTCGTAGATCTGGCGTTGCGCCGGCGTGATCGGGTGCTCGAGGATGTCGATCTCGACGCCGGTGTAGCTGAGCGCGCGGGCCTGGTAGCGTCCCAGCGCCTTCAGGTCGCGGGCGACCACCTCGAGGGCGGCGACGCCGCCGGCGTCCATCGCGGTGACGAAGTTCTCGCGCTTCTCGAACGGGGTCCGGTCGGTGGCCCAGAGCCCCAGGCGCCCGGCGTAGCCGAGTCCCTGGATGGTGCTCGCGCCGGTGGCCGACACGTAGAGCACGCGGGCGTCGGGCAGCGCGTTCTGCAGGCGCATGCCGGCGAGTCCCTGCTGGCTGGGGGCGATGTCCCCGCGGGCCCCGCGCCCGCCGGTCGCGTTCGCCATCGCGTGCGCCTCGTCGAAGACGACGACGCCGTCGAACCCGTGGCGCTCGGCCTCGTCTCCGCCGCCGGCGAGCCACTCGACGATCTGTTCGAGCCGCGAGCGGTTGCCGTTGCGCGACGGCGAGCGCAGGGTGGCGTAGGTGGTGAACAGGATCCCCTCGCGGTGCGGGATCGGGTCCTTCTGGCGGAAGCGGCCGAGCTGGACGACGTCGTCGGCGAACCCGCCCACCGCCTGCCAGTCGCGGCGCGCGTCCTCGACGAGCTTGTCGGACTGCGACAGCCACAGCGCCCGGCGCTGTCCGCGGAGCCAGCGGTCGAGGATGACGGCGGCCACCTGGCGGCCCTTGCCGCAGCCGGTGCCGTCGCCGAGCATCCAGCCCTGGCGGAAGCGCACCGGCGCGCCGTAGCGCGGGGCGTCGCCCTTGACGATCGGGTCGTCGTCGACGAAGTCTCCGGCGTCGTTCGCCCGGCGCACCAGCGCGTGGTCCTCGCTGACCCGGTAGATGGCCTGCAGGTGCCCGGCGTGGGCCTCGGCGGCGAGGACGACGCTCTCGAGCTGCGCGTCGGACAGCGAGCCGTCGGCGGCGAGGCGCGCCGGCAGCCGCGGCCGGGCGGACGGCTCGGGGTGTCGCACTGCCGCCATTGCCGCGGACTGGACCAGCGTGGTCGGGTGCGCGGCGGCGCCGTCGACCAGTACGGCGGCCGGCGCCCAGGGGTGGTAGGGCTTGTCTCCCGGGGCGCGCGCGCCGGTGGCGGCGGGTTTCTCCGTGCGGTAGTCGAGCTCGGCCGTCGGCCCCCAGTCGCGGGGGAGCGCCTCGAACAGCGACGTCTTGCGGCGCCGCGGCGCGGTGGTCTTGCGCGGCGGCGGCGGGGCCGGCCGCGGGGCCGGCAGCCGGGTCTTCCGGCGCGGGGGCAGGCGGTCGAGCACGGCCCCGATCAGGTGGTCGGCGCTGGTCATCG
>JAPOWL010000151.1 GCA_026707615.1 Acidobacteriota bacterium
GGGAGGCGTATCTGCTCCGGCTGCCGGTCTTCCGGGCCGTCTACGGTCCGGTCAAGCAGCTCGTGGCGGCGTTCTCGCCGGACAACCAGCTCGGCTTCAAGCGCGTCGTGCTGGCCGACGACCCGAAGCGCGGGCTCGTCCTCGGCTTCCTGACGAAGGAGTTCAGCCTGGAGCGCGACCACGGGCTCGAGCACCTGATGGCCGTCTACGTGCCGACCAACCACATCTACTTCGGCGACATCCACATCTACCCGCGCTCCGTGATCACGTTCCCGGACATCACGGTCCAGGAAGGCGTGCAGGTCTTCCTGACGGGCGGCATGGCGCTCTCCGAGCAGCTCCGCACGGCGGCCGAGCGGTTGCGGCGGACCGCGTCTTGACACGATTCCGGGGCGTCGGTTAGGGTGCGGGGTTTGGCCGCCGTCTGGAGGGAGTGTACCGGGCAATGGATCAGTCACTGTATTTCGCTCTGGGCTGGGGGGCGCCGGTCCTGTCGGCCCTCTTCGCCCTGTACCTGATTCGCACCATCAATCGGCAGTCGCCGGGGACGGAGCGGATGCAGCGCATCGCGGCCCTGATTCGGACGGGCGCGATGGCGTTCCTGCGCACCGAGTACACCGTGCTGGCCGGCTTCGTCGCCGTCATGTTCCTGGTGCTCTGGCTCTTCCTGCCCGGGAACTCGCTGCTGACCGCCGTCAGCTTCCTCGTGGGCGCGCTGCTGTCGGCCTCGGCCGGCTGGATCGGCATGCGCACCGCGACCGGAGCGGCGGTGCGGACCACCCACGCGGCCACCGAGAGCCTGTCGCGCGCCCTGCGCGTGGCGTTCTCGAGCGGCGCGGTGATGGGGCTGACCGTCGTCGCCCTCGGCACCTTCGGCATCGCCGCGCTCTACTTCGCCTACGGCGGGCTCGGCGGCGAGGGCCGCGCGGCCGTCGAGTCGCTGTTCGGCTTCTCGCTCGGGGCCTCGTCGATCGCGCTCTTCGCCCGCGTCGGCGGCGGCATCTACACGAAGGCGGCCGACGTGGCGGGCGACCTGTCGGGGAAGGTCGAGGCGGGTATCCCCGAGGACGACCCCCGCAATCCGGCGACCATCGCCGACAACGTCGGCGACAACGTCGGCGACGTCGCGGGCATGGGCGCCGACCTGTTCGAGTCGTACGTCGGCAGCATCATCTCGTCGATCGCCCTCGCCTGGGCCCTTGGGGCGGGCACGGCGGCGGCGCTGTGGGGCGTCGACGAGTCGGCGTTCGGCGCGCTGCAGCAGAACCTCGTCGTGTTCCCGATCCTCCTCGCCGGCACCGGCATCCTGGCCTCGATTCTCGGCACCTTCGTCGTCAGCACGGACGACGAGAGCAAGATCGGGAGCGCGCTGCACCGCGGGCTGCTCGTGGCCTCCTTCCTCGTCTTCCTCGGCGCCGGGGGGCTGATCGTGCTGCTGGGGATCCCCATGGCGGTCCTCTGGTGCGTCGTCTTCGGCGTGGTCGCCGGCGTCGCCATCGGCCAGCTCACGGAGTACTACACCGGCAAGGACAAGCCGCCGGCCCATCGCATCGCGCAGCAGTCCGAGACCGGCCCCGCCACCAACATCATCGCGGGCCTCGGCGTCGGCATGATGTCGTGCGCGCTGCCGATCCTCGTCATCTGCGTCGCCATCTACGCCAGCTACTCGTTCGCGGAGCTCTACGGCATCGCGATCGCCGCGGTCGGCATGCTCTCCACCCTGGGCATCAGCCTCGGCGTCGACGCCTACGGACCGGTGGCCGACAACGCGGGGGGGATCGCCGAGATGAGCCGCTCGGAGCCGTTCGTTCGCGAGCGGACCGACGCGCTCGACGCGGTCGGCAACACGACGGCGGCCATGGGCAAGGGCTTCGCCATCGGCTCGGCGGCGCTGACGGCGCTCGCGCTGTTCAGCACGTTCCGGGCCACGGCGGCCACCGCCGTCGCCGACGCCGGCGGCGAGGCGGCCTTCGACCCGCGCCACCTCAGCCTGGCCCTCGACAACCCCAACGTGCTGCTCGGCATGCTGCTCGGCGGCATGCTGCCGTTCCTCTTCTCGGCACTGACGATGAACGCGGTCGGCCGCTCCGCCAACGACATGATCGAGGAGGTGCGGCGGCAGTTCCGCGAGATCAAGGGCCTCATCGAGGGGCAGGCGGAGCCCGACTCGGCGCGCTGCGTCGAGATCTCGACCCGCTCCGCGATCCGCGAGATGGTCGTCCCGGGGCTCATCGCGGTCCTGGCGCCCGTGGTGACCGGGTACCTGCTCGGCGTCTCGGGCCTGGGCGGGCTCCTGGCCGGCGCGCTGGTCACGGGCGTGCTCATGGCGCTGATGATGGCCAACGCCGGCGGCGTCTGGGACAACGCCAAGAAGTACATCGAGGAAGGGCACCACGGCGGCAAGGGCTCCGAGCCGCACAAGGCGGCGGTCATCGGCGACACCGTGGGCGATCCCTTCAAGGACACGTCGGGACCGAGCCTCAACATCCTGATCAAGCTGATGACGATCGTGGCCGTGATCTTCGCGCCGCTCGTCGTCGCCTGGATGGGATGATGCGCGGCATTGACTCGCCTCCGGCGCACGGGTAATATGCACCGCTTCGCGGGTCGCGTCGGAGGTCCCGTGCGATTGACAGCCGCCTTGGGGCAGGTATAATCAACGCTCTCAATGGCGGAGTCCGCGCTCATGGCTAGCGAGGAGGTCCAGGGTGGCCGAGACTAAGGGCAAGGCTCAACCGTCAGGTCCGGCGGCTGCAAAGCCGAAGGGACCGCAGATGTTCGGCGAGGTGGTCAATCCCTCGTTCCAGGTCGGCACCCGCAAGTGGTATACGGTGCCGCTCTCGATCGCGGTCCACGTCGTGGGCATCGGCGCGATCGTCATCGTGCCGCTCATGGCGGTCGACGCGCTGCCGACGCCGAGCTCGATGATGGCGTTCGTGGCCGCGCCGCCCCCGCCGCCCCCGCCGCCCCCGCCGCCCCCGCCGCCCGCCGCGGCCGAGGCGCCGCCG
>JAPOWL010000262.1 GCA_026707615.1 Acidobacteriota bacterium
GGACGACGACGGCAACATCTACGTCTACAACTCGGGCGCCGCCCCCGTCCGTTCCGCCGAGGAGCTCGACGGCTGCTCGGACGTGTCGCCGGCCGAGGACGCCGACACCGCGCTCTTCCGCATCGACGTCATCCGCATCCCGCTCGCCAACCCGGAGGACGCGCGCATCGTCAGCCGTCCCGCCGTCTTCCAGGATCCCGACACGGGGAACCTCGCGGGGCTGTGGCGCGGCGGCGACCACGGGCCGGGCACGCAGCAGACGGCGGAGTCGAGCCGCTGCCACGACATCACGACCTTCCCCGAGCTCGGCCTGGCCGCCGGGGCCTGCTCCGGGAACGGCATCCTGCTCGACATCTCCGACCCGGCGAATCCCGTCCGCGTCGACGACGTCGTCGACCCGGCGTTCGCCTACTGGCACTCGGCGACGTTCAACAACGACGGCACGAAGGTCATCTTCACCGACGAGTGGGGCGGCGGCGGACGCCCGCGCTGCCGCGCGTCCGACCCCCGCCACTGGGGCGCCAACGCCGTCTACGACATCGTCGACGGCAGGCTGGAGTACCGCAGCCACTACAAGCTGCCCGCCCCGCAGACGGACAGGGAGAACTGCGTCGCCCACAACGGCTCCATCGTTCCCGTGCCGGGCCGCGACATCATGGTGCAGGCGTGGTATCAGGGCGGCATCTCGGTCTTCGACTTCACCGACTCGTCCAACCCGGTGGAGATCGCGTTCTTCGACCGCGGCCCCCTCGACCCGGAGCGCTTCGTC
Organism: Acidobacteriota bacterium; assembly: GCA_026707615.1. GTDB lineage: Bacteria > Acidobacteriota > Vicinamibacteria > Vicinamibacterales > UBA8438 > JAGWAJ01. The sequence continues at coordinate 770 of JAPOWL010000262.1, forward strand.
ATGGGCGGCTTCTGGTCCGCCTACTGGTACCGGGGCTACATCTACGCCTCGGAGATCGCGCGCGGCCTCGACGTGCTGGAGCTCCTGCCCAGCGAGCACCTGACCGAGAACGAGATTGCAGCCGCCGCATCGGTTGCTTCCCCTGCGTTCAACGCCCAGCAGCAGCGGCGCCTCGAGTGGCCGGCGCGGCCGGTCGTCGCGCGGGCGTATCTCGACCAGCTCGCGCGCAGCGACACGCTCGGCGCGGATCGTCGCGCGGCGCTTGCGGCCCTGCTCGACCGCGTCGGTGACGCGGGCACCGACCCTGCGCTCGCGGCGGAGCTGACGTCGGCGGCGGAGGCCCTCGGGGACGACATGGCTGCCGCCCGCGGCCGGACGGAGCAGCGGCTCGTCGGCCTCGCGGAGACGCTGACGAGAATCGCGGAACGTTTGCAGTGAATGGGACCGCGCATGACCGGCAATGACCGCATCATCGTCGACCCGGATGTTCTGGTCGGCAAGCCGGTAATCAAGGGGACGCGGATCGCGGTGGAATTCGTCATCGAGCTGATGGCGCGGGGCTGGACGACCGAGCAGATCCTCACCGAGTATGACCACCTGACCACGGAGGACATTCGGGCCTGCCTGATGTATGCCAGCGACGTGCTCAAGTCCGAGCGTGTGTACCCGACGCCGCCTGCGGCGTGACGCGCGTGATGAGGATGATCGCGAACGAGAACATTGCCGGCGCGGTTGTTCGAGAGTTGCGTCAGCGGGGCCACGACGTGCTGTCGGTCCGGGAGTCGATGCGGGGGGCGGACGACCTCTCGGTCTTGCGCCGCGCGGGGAACGAACGGCGGTTGATCATCACGCATGACAAGGATTTCGGAGAGCTCGCATTCAGGGATGGTCACTTGGCGATGTGCGGAATCATCCTGTTTCGGCTCTTGGGCCCGACGCCGGCAGCGGACCAGCGCCGAGTGCTGGATGTCATCGACAGTCGAACGGACTGGATGGGGCACTTCTCGGTAGTTACCGACGACCGCATCAGAATGCGATCTCTGGGCTGAAGGATGTCGCGGCTCGTAGGTGAGGACGGGAGTTGACGATGGAGAGCAGGTCTACCGTTTGGCGGAGCGTGTGGATGCTCGGCATGGCGGTCTGGGCCCTCGCCTCGGGTACGGCGGTCGACGCGCAGCCCGCCGGCAACTTCGTGCCGGTCACCGACGCCATGCTCCAGGCGCCGGCGCCCGAGGACTGGCTGACGTGGCGCCGCACGACGGACAGTTGGGGCTACAGCCCGCTCGATCGGATCGACCGCGACAACGTCGGCGACCTGCGCATGGTGTGGTCGCGAGGCCTCACCGAGGGCTTCCAGTCGGGGACGCCGCTCGCCTACCGCGGCGTGCTCTACATGCCGAACCCGAACGACGTCATCCAGGCGATCGACGCCGCGACCGGCGACCTCATCTGGGAACACCGCCGCGACGTGCCGGACGACGTCGGGGAGTACGTCTTCGGCGCGCTCGCGAGCAACAACCGCAACATCGCCATCTACGACCGGCTCATCATCGACACCAGCGTCGACGACCACGTCTTCGCCCTCGATGCCGAGACCGGCGAGATGGTCTGGGAAACGCAGGTCCTCGACTACCGGGTGAACCCCGCCACGCAGGGCGCGGGGCCGATCATCGCGGGCGGCAGGGCGGTCTCGGGCCGGAGCTGCTCGCCGCGGGGCGGGCCGGAGGCCTGCGTGGTCGTGGCGCACGACGCGCTCACGGGGGAGGAGGTGTGGCGCCGGCGCCTGATCCCGGGGCCCGGCGAGCCGGGCGACGAGACCTGGGGCGGCGTGCCGTTCGAGGAGCGCTTCCACGTCGGCGCGTGGATGGTCCCGAGCTACGACCCGGTGCTCGATCTCGTCTACGTCGGGACGTCGGTCACGGCACCGGCCCCGAAGTTCATGCTCGGCGGGGTGGAGAACCAGCACCTCTACCACAACTCCACGCTGGCCCTCGACGCCGACAGCGGCGAGATTCGCTGGTACTACCAGCACCTGAACGACCACTGGGACCTCGACCATCCGTTCGAGCGCATCCTCGTCGACACGGCGGTGGCCCCCGACCCGTCGCAGGTGAGCTGGATCAACCCGCGCCTGCGGGCCGGGGAGCTGCGGCAGGTCGTTACCGGCATTCCCGGCAAGACCGGCGTCGTCTACACCCTCGACCGGGCGACGGGCGAGTTCCTGTGGGCGACGCC
>JAPOWL010000419.1 GCA_026707615.1 Acidobacteriota bacterium
ACAGTATCCCTGTTTCATCGATACGTGGGTCCGGCGGCGCCGGGTGCATCACTGCTATGGCACGACATCCGGGTGTCCCGGCGGCACGAGGCCAGCGCGATGTGGGTCTGGAGGCCCCTGCAACGCCCCGGCTACACGCTCAACGTGCTGCTCGGTGCGGCCTTGGTGGCCGGCGCCACCAGCGATTGTTTGGCGCAGGAGAGTCCGGTCGAGCAGGTTGTCCCGACGCCGACGGCGTACTCGTACGACCCGAAGCACAGGGTCTTCGAGAGGCGCCTGACCGACGGCGATCGAGCTGCGTGTCGTGACAAGCGCATCGGCTGGCACTGGGGATCGAGACACATCGCTCCCAACTACGCAGCCACGTTGGATGTGTCGATCGGGGAGAGGGCCTACCTCCGCGTGGGCTACAGGCTGCTGTGGCACGCGATGGCCGGCGTAGGGTGGAGGTTCTGAGGGGCCCGTGCTTTCAGAGCCGCCACGCGAGCAGGACGACTGGCTGGACGCTGAGCGGCCACACGGCCCTGGCCCCGCCCCGGAGGCTGAGGCGGCGCGTGTTGCTTTCGGATTCGGAACGGGGATGAAGGGGGAAACGAACGCGCTCGAATCCCAGCCCGCCGACGGCAGCCGCGACTACGGAGCCGGGAATGGCGGTCGTTGGCCGCCACGCGGTCAAGGACCGTCGCCCTCCAGCGCGCCGAGGGGGGCGCCGCGCAGGAAGTCGGTGAGCGACTGGTGCCGCACACCCTGCAGGTCGGCCGGCTGGTGCGGGTCGAGCGTCAGCAGCACCCGCGGGTAGGCATCGCGGACCGCGGAGAACGCCGACAGCTCGCGCGCGATGGTGGCGGGCGACTCGAGCAGGTAGGCCACCTGCACGTAGCAGCGCCCGGAGCGTCGCTCGGCGACGAAATCGATCTCCTGCGATCCGGCTGCACCCACCGTCACGGCGTAGCCGCGGCGGCGCAGCTCCAGGAACACCAGGTTCTCCAGGACGCCGCCGATGTCGCCCTCGCGGTAGCCGATGACCCCGTTGCGCAGGCCGACGTCGCCCAGGTAGTGCTTCCGGTTCACCTGCAGCAGGCGCCGGCCGCGCAGGTCGAAGCGCGACACCGGCGTCAGCAGGAACGCGTCGGCGAGGTGCGCCAGGTAGTTCAGCACGGTGTCGACCGCCGTCCTTCGCCGCTGGCTCTTCAGGAAGTCGGCAATGCGCTTGGCGGACACCAGGCTGCCGACGCTGTCGACCGCGAATCGCAGTATCGCCTCGAACAGCGCGACGTCGCGGATGCGGTGACGGCGGATCACGTCCCGGACGGCGATGGTGCTGACCATGTCCGCCAGCATCTGGTCGACCACGAGATGGCTCAGGTCGGTGTGGAGCAGCCCGGGGAGACCGCCGATGCGCAGGTAGAGCCGGAACAGCTCGGCGTCGTCGGGCGCCGCCCCGGGACGCTGCCGGTACAGGTCGCCGAACTCGGCCAACGTCAGAGGGAACACCTGCAGCGTGACGTAGCGACCGGCGATGAGCGTCGCGAGCTCGGCCGAGAGGAGCGTTGCGTTGGAGCCGGAGATGACGACCTCCGTGCCCTCCTCGCCGTTCAGCGACGCGACGGCACGCTCCCAGTCCGCGATCTGCTGCACCTCGTCGACGATCACGACCCGCGGCTCGTCGCGCCGGGTGGTGGACTCCACGAGGTCGATGAGATCGCGCGCCGTCCGCACCGGCTCGAACGCGAACGCTTCCTTGTCGACGTAGACCACCTGCCGTTCGTCCCGCAGCGAGGCCGCGAGCTGTCGCAGCAGGACGCTCTTGCCGGCCCGCCGGATGCCGGTCACCGCCGTGATCGCGGGGGCGTCCAGGAACTGCCGGAGGCGATCGAGGTAGTGGCGCCGGAGCAGCTCCATGATTTCGGATGTACGTTGAACAAACGCGTGGGAGACAACGGAGTTCGAGTATATACGAAAGAGGTATCCAGCGCGCACTTCACCGGGCACGGGGAGCAAGAGAACGTGCCGGACGACGACTGGCGGTGACCCGGACGTTCGAGAGTCGAACCGGTGAGGACGCTACTCGTAGTATTCGGGGGACTTCCGCAGCGACTCGTGGTGGGCGTAGTCGTGCTCGATCCAGAGCTCGGCCCCCGTCTCTTCCATGAAGGCGTCGAGCTTCGCGAACGAAGCCCGCGTCTGCGCCTCGTCGAAGTTGAACGTCGGGACCCGCCTGAACTCGTAGCTCGGGGCCGTGTGGTAGAGGTCGCCGCTCAGCACGATGGGGCCTGTCTCCGCCAGATCGACGAACAGGACCTGGTGCCCCGGGGTGTGTCCGGGCGCCGACACGATGACCACCTTCCCGTCGCCGAAGACGTCGTGGTCGTCGTCGCCCTCGATGACGATCGTCTCGCTGTGCTCCAGCTCGCTGTAGATCTCCGGCGTCCCCCAGCCGACGCCCTCGGTCTCGCCGGAGAAGGCATACTCCCGCTCCGCTTCGCGGGCCAGCCAGATCGAGTCCTTGAAGGCGTTCGCGTTGCCGGCGTGATCGCCGTGCATGTGCGACATCGCCACGTAGGTGATGTCGCCGAAGGCGTAGCCCAGCTCGGCCAGTTGGCTCTCGAGCGTGTTCTCCGCGTCGGGAGGGAAGGGCAGGCCGGTATCCCACACCAGCGTCCCCTGCGGATGCTCGATGAGATAGCAGGGCACGGCCATGTCCCGCGACGGCACCTCGTCCGGGGCCAGCGAGAGAATCTCCAGGATCTCGTCGACCATGAAGATGTAGCCGCAATCGAGCACGTACAGCCGTGTGCTGCCCGCCTCCTGCGACTGCGCCCGTGCGGGCTCCACCTCGCCGGTCGCCAGGGGAGCGGCGGCGAACGCGCCGAGCACGCCGGCCGCGACGAGGGCGAGGAACGTCCACGCGGTTCTCCCAAGCGCCATTGCCGTTCTCCCTTCCTAGCCCGGGAACCGTCGCCTGCGGCTCCGATTCCCGCCCAGCC
>JAPOWL010000345.1 GCA_026707615.1 Acidobacteriota bacterium
CGCACCGAATCGGTGACGTCCATGACCTCGAACAGACCCACCCGCCCGCGATACCCGGTGGCGTTGCAGGCGTCGCACCCGCGGCCGCGCCGCGGAGCCACGGCTGCCGCCTCCGCCTCGTCGAAGCCGACGTCGGCCAGCGCCGAGGCAGGCGGCGTATCCGGCTCGCTGCAGCCCGCGCAGATTCGCCGCACCAGCCTCTGCGCGCAGATGAGCGTCACGGCACCGGCAACCAGGAACGGCTCCATGCCCATGTCGACGAGCCGGATGACGGTGCTCGGCGCGTCGTTGGTGTGCAGGGTCGACAACACGAGGTGCCCCGTCAGGGCGGCCTTGATGCCGATCTCGGCCGTATCGGCGTCGCGGATCTCGCCGACGAGAATGACGTTGGGATCCTGCCGCAGGAAGGCCCGGAGCGCGGCGGCGAACGTCAGGCCGATGCTCTCGCGGATCTGCACCTGGTTGACCCCGGCCAGGTTGAATTCCACGGGATCCTCGGCGGTGAGGATGTTCGTGGCCGGGGTGTTGATCCGCGAGATGGACGAGTAGAGGGTGCTGGTCTTGCCGCTGCCCGTCGGCCCGGTCACCAGCACCATGCCCCAGGGGCGGCGGATGCTCGACTCGAAACGGGCGAGGGCCTCCGGCTCGAAGCCCAGGCGGGAGAGGTCGAGCGCCAGGTGCGTGCGATCGAGCAGCCGCAGCACGATCTTCTCGCCGAACAGGGTCGGGAGGCACGAGACCCGGAGATCGATCTCCCGCTCCGCACCGCTCTCGCCGCTGCGGATCCGGATGCGCCCGTCCTGCGGCAGCCGGCGCTCCGCGATGTCGAGCTCCGCCATCACCTTGATTCGCGACGCGATGGCCTCCCGCATCGCGGCGGGCGGCGCCAGCGCGTGCCGCAGCACGCCGTCGACGCGGTACCGAATGCGCAGGTCGTTCTCGTACGGCTCCACGTGGATGTCGCTCGCCCCCTGCTGGATGGCCGAGGCCAGGATCACGTTGACGAACCTCACCACGGGAGCCTCGTCCCCGGGCGTCTCCGACGCCGTGACGGTCGGCCGGGCTTCGCGCGGCAGCGCCTCGGCGCGCGCCGACGGCTCCCCCTCCGCCCTGCCGGCCCGGTCGGTCTGCGGGTCCGTGCGGCCCGCGGCCGGAGCGCGGGGAGCAGTCCCTTCGTAGTAGCGGGCGAGAGCCCCGAGCATCTCCGACTCGGCCGCCACCACCGGCTTGACCGTGCACCCGGTGACCCGCGCCACCTCCTCCAGGGCGCGCGGGCTTGTCGGATCCGCCGCGGCCACCACCAGCGTGGGACCGGAGCGGTCGATCGGCACGACCTGGTGCGCGCGGGCGAGCTCGGCCGGAACGAGGTCGATCACGCGGGCGTCGATGTCGAACCGGCTGAGGGAGATCGAAGGCACGCCGTGCTGCCTGCCCAGCAGGTCGCCCACCTCCTCGCGGGTGACGAAGCCCAGCTCGACGAGGTTGAGACCGAGCCGGCCGCCGTTGACCTTCTGGGATGCAAGAGCCGCCTGGATCTGATCCGGGCTGACGATCTTCCGGGCCACGAGCAGTTCGCCGAGTCGAGCGGGCATTGCTGGGTGTCCGCGCCGGGCGCCGCGACGGAGAACGAGGCCGCCGATTCGCGCCGACGCCTGCGACCGTGGGAGGGAGCAAGGATGTTGCCAGCCCGGAACGGTCCGCGCCGGCCGGGGCCGGCGGGTCGTCCGGCTCGCCCGACGCCCGAAAGGGGAAACGGAGGTTGCGGCTCAGCCGACCATGACCGCGGCAGCGACGACGGTGGTCCACAAGCCCTGCCGGTGGCCGACGGCGGTCTGGGTGATGTTCCGCGTGTGGACGATCTGGTCGGACAGTTGCCAGACTTCCTTGTTCTCGTCCCAGCTCTTGTCCGGGTCGAACTTCAGGCCGAGCGTCGTGGCCAGCATCTCCGCCGCCAGGTCCTCGGCGTAGTCGCCGGCAGTTTCCTCGTCCTCGCCGAAGCTGTGGTGCTCCGACAGGTAGCCGTACAACGCGGGGTCGCGGGGAACGGCGACGCCGATGCTGGCCGCAATCAAACGGTGCGGCTCCCGGGTCGCCACCTCGGACATGACCACGAACGTCACCTGCCCGGCGCTCAGACGCCGGACGCCCTCGTCGCGGGAGAGAATCTTGCATCCGGGAGGGAAGATGCTCGACACGCGGACCACGTTGCAGGCCGCGATCCCGGCGGAGCGGAGGGCGAGCTCGAACGACGTGAGCTTCTCTCGGTGTTCTCCGACGCCCTTCGTGAAGAAGAGCTCGGTGGGGACCAGGCCAAGCACTGCGCTGCCGGATCCTAGGAGCTTGCGCCGCAGAAAGCAACGCAAGTGGAGTTCCGCGGCGCAAGCTCCTGGGACGGTGGGGGCTGGGGCCGACCCGGAGCTTGCGACGGGTTGGCGGCGCCAGGAGCTTGCGCCGCAGAAAGCAGCGCAAAGTGGAGTTCCGCGGCGCCGGCCAACGCGATCCGCACTGTCAAGATTGCGCGAGGTGGATGAACTTCTGCGCAACTACCCTCGTATCAACCGGATGCCAGCGTTCGCAGTAGAATCCCACGGAGTCGCGAAGAGGGGTTGCAGACGCAGATGACGAACGCACCCGAAGCGCCGTCGGCGCAGGACCGCCCCGGACTGATCGGCCGGGCGGTCGGCGTGCTCACCTCGCCCCGGTCGACGTTCGAGCACGTCGTCGCGGAACCGCGCTGGGCCGGCATCCTGGCCGTGTCGGTCGTCGTCGTCGCGGTCCTGAGCGCCGCGCTCGTGAGCACCGACTTCGCCCAGCGGGAGATCCTCCAGCAACAGCGAAGCTCCGTGGAAGCCTTCGGCATGACGGTCACGCCCGAGATGGAGGAGCAGTTCGTCCAGGGCCTCGCCGTCGCGACGTACACGACGCTCGGCTCGACGCTCGTGGGCATTCCGATCATCTGCCTGATCCTGGCCGCCATCCTGTACGGGGTAGGCTCCGGCTTTCTGGGCTCGCAGGCCGCGTTCAGGCAGGTCCTGGCCGTGGTGGCCCACGCCGGGGTCGTCTTCGGGCTGCAACAGCTCTTCGTGGCGCCGCTGAACTACGTCCGGGAGTCGATTCAGCCCCCGACCACCCTCGCGGCGTTCGCCCCGATGCTCGACGACGACACCTTTCTCTACCGCCTGCTCAGCGGGGTGGACCTCTTCTACCTGTGGTGGCTGATGGCGCTCTCCATCGGTCTGGCCGTGCTGTGGCGGCGCGAGACCCGCCCGATCGCCACCACCCTCTTCGTCGTGTATGCAGCCGTCGCGGTCGCCCTCGCGGTGGTGCGCACGGCGTTCGGTGTCTGATGCCAAGGAACATCCTGATCGGCGGCGCCCTCGTTCTGACCGCCGGCGCCCTCGTGGCGGTCAACCTCCTGTTCACGCGATCCGACGCTCCCGAGGTCGAGGTCGAGGCCATAGGCCGGCGGCCCCTGGAGGCGATCGTGTCGGCGCCCGGCACCATCCAGCCGCAGCTCTCGGTCGACATGAGCGCCAGCACGATGGGGCGCGTCACCAGCCTGGTGGTCGACGAGGGCGATCGCGTCACGGCCGGGCAGTTCCTGATGCAGATCGATCCGGAGAACCTCCAGGCCCAGGTGACGCGCGGGGAAGCCGTGCTCGAAGCGGCGGAGTCGTCCCATCGGTCCGCGCAGGTCGCGGTCGAGACGGCTCGGGTCAACCTGCAGCTGGCCGAGGAGAACCTCGAGCGCCAGGAGAACCTGTGGTCGCTGCGGCTCGTCGCGCGCGAGCTCTACGACCAGGCGGTCGCCGATGTCGAGGTGCGCGAGACGGAGCTCCGGGCACGCGAGGTGGACGTCGAGGCGGCCGCGCAGCGAATCCGCCAGGAGCAGGCCATGCTCGACAGCGCGCGCTACGACCTGACGCAGGTGACCATCACCTCGCCCATCGACGGCATCGTCACCCGGCGGAACATCGAGGAAGGCGAGACGGTGGTCATCGGCACCATGAACAACCCCGGGACGGTGCTCCTGACCATCGCGGACTTCTCCATTCTCGAGGCCGAGATCGAGGTCGACGAGACCGACATCCCGACCGTGGAGCTCGGCCAGCCGGCCGAGATCACCATCGACGCGCTGCCGGACCGCATGTACACAGGCCGGGTCACGGAGATCGGCAACAGCCCCATCCAGCCGGAGGCGGGGGCCGCGCAGCAGGAGGCGACCAACTTCCTCGTTGTCGTGACGCTCGACGACGTCGTGCCGGGCGTCCGCCCCGGCTTCACCTGCACCGCGGAGATCACGACCGCGACGCGAACCGACGCCCTTGCGGTTCCCATCCAGGCGACCACGGTCCGGGACGTCATCATCGACTCCGCCGGCAACGTCGTTCCGCCGGAGCCGGCGGCTGGTTCCGGCGTTCTCGAAACGCCGGCCTCCGCGTCGTCGTCCGACGGCAGCGGCACCCTGGAGGAGCGCGAAGGCGTGTTCATCGTCCGGCAGGGTCGCGTCCACTTCACTCCGGTGGTGACCGGCATCGCGGGCGAGCGCTACTTCGAGGCCCTGAGCGGCCTGGACGAGGGCGACCTGGTCGTGACGGGACCGTTCGAGATCGTCCGCAACCTGGCCGACGGGGACGCGGTGGACGTCGACGAGCGGGAGGTCGCCGGACGACCGCGCGAAGCGCCCGCGGCGCTCGTCGCGGCTCGGGCGGGGACGACCCGGTGAACGGCCCGAGCGCGCGATGCTGATTCTCGAGATGGTCCGGGTCGCCCTGAGTGCGATCTGGGCCAACAAGCTGCGGTCCTTCCTGACGATCCTGGGCAACGTCGTCGCCATCACGTCGATCATCACCCTGGTGTCGCTCATCCAGGGCATCACCGACGAAGTGCGGACCGTCATCCTGTCGGAGATCGGCGCCGACGCGTTCCGGGTCGCGCGGCGGGGCCTCGTCATGAGCGAGGACGACCTGGAGCGGACGCGGAGCAATCCCCGGATCACGCTCGCCGACGCCGACGCCGTCCGCCGCTTCGCGACGTCCGCCGTCGCGGTGCTGGCCGAAGGGGAGCGGAACGCCGAGGTGAGCTACCGCGAGCACGTGCTCGACTCGGTGGAGATCCAGGGCGTCACCGAGGACTTCGGCCGGTTTCCGACCTTCAACGCCGAGATGGGACGCCTGATGACGCCGACCGAGGTGCGACGGAGGCGCAACGTCGCCGTGCTCGGCTGGGACACCGCGGACAAGCTCTTCCCGGCCGTGGATCCCGTCGGGAGGCGCATCAAGATCCGCGGCGTCCCGTTCCGCGTGGTCGGCGTGAGCCGGCCGCAGGGTTCGATGTTCGGGATGTCGCAGGACGAGTTCGCCCTCATCCCTCTGGGTGCGTTCCAGCGGCTCTTCGGGAGCCGATCCTCGCTGAGCCTGCGGGTGCGCCCGCGCGACCCGGACGAGGTCCAGGCCGTGATCGACGAGACGACCCTCGCGCTGCGCATCGAGCGGCGCCTGAAGGCGACGGAGGAGGACAACTTCGGCATCCTCACTTCCGACACCGCCCTGGGCCTCTTCAACCAGGCGACGACGGGCATCTTCGCGGTGCTCGTCGGCGTGGTCAGCCTGGCCCTGGTGGTAGCCGGCATCGTCATCATGAACATCATGCTGATGGCGGTCTCGGAGCGCACCCGGGAGATAGGCCTCCGCAAGGCGCTCGGGGCCCGCCGGCAGGACATCCTGCACCAGATGCTGGCGGAGTCCGTCGCCCTGTCGCTTCTCGGTGGTCTTGTCGGCACCGGCCTCGGCGCCGCCGCCGCGCTGGCCCTCGACCGCTTCGCCCCGGTGCCCGCGGCGGTTCATCCGTGGTCGGTCATCCTCGCGATCACGCTGACAGCCGTGGTCGGGCTCTTCTTCGGGTTGTACCCGGCCGCCCGCGCGGCCGCGCTCGATCCGATCGAGGCGCTCGGGAGGTCCGACTGATGCGCGGCTCCCTGCTCGGCGAGATCGTGGGGATGGCGGTCGCGACCCTCCGGACCCAGAAGATGCGGTCCGCGCTGACGATCCTGGGGGTCGTGATCGGCATTACCGCCATCGTCGGCATGACATCGCTCATCCGCGGGTTCGACGAGTCGCTGCGGGACAGCATTCGGGAGCTCGGACCGGACACGATCACGGTCATGCAGTTCGGCCTGAGCAGCTTCATGTCGGGCGCCGACTTCAACGAGCTGCTCAAGCGCCCGACGCTGACGCCGGCCGACGCGCGCGCCATCGAGCGGCGGGCCGCCGAGTCGATCGCCCGCGTCGTCCTCACGCTGGGCGAAGCCGGAGGGCCGCGCGGACCCACGCGGACCCGCGTGCACTACAACGGCGAGCGGACCGCGCCGACGACGGTCATCGGCACCGACTACGACTACCCGGAGGCGTTCCACATCGACATCGAGCAGGGCCGCTTCTTCACCGAGGGCGAGGTGAGCCACCGGCGCCGGGTGGTCGTCATCGGCCAGGGCCCGAGCGACGCCCTGTTCGCCAACGTCGACCCAATCGGCAAGACCGTGCGCATCACCAACCAGCCGTACACGGTGATCGGTGTGATGGGACCGCGACCGGGCGTGGGCGGATTCAACGCGGACCAGGACAACTTCGTCCTCATTCCGCACACCGCCTACCAGAAGCAGTTCGGCCTTCGCGTCGCCCGGATGCGTCGCGGCCGGTTCATCGCCCTGAACATCACCGCCGTTCCACGGGAAGGCGTCGCACAGGAGGACGCGCTGCGCGACGTGGAGCGTGTGATGCGCATCCGGCACGGCCTGCGCCTGGACGAGCCGAACGACTTCGACATGCTCACGCAGGACGCCGCGCTCCGCCTGTGGGATCGGGTGAGCGGTGCCACCTTCCTCGCGCTCGTGGCAATCTCGTCGATCGCACTCCTCGTGGGCGGCATCGGGGTCATGGCCATCATGACGATCTCCGTCAAGGAACGGACGCGCGAGATCGGCACCCGCAAGGCCATCGGGGCGCGGCGCCGCGAGATCCTGTGGCAGTTCCTCCTCGAAGCCGCGTTCCTGACGGGAATCGGCGGGGTGCTGGGCATCGGGTTGGGCAGCGCCATCGGTGTGGGCATTCACTTTGCCACCGGGTTCCCCGTCTCCCTGCCGTGGTGGTCGTTCGCGCTCGGCATCGGATTCTCGGCCCTCGTCGGCATCGTCTTCGGCCTCTTCCCGGCCGTGCGAGCCTCGTCCCTCGACCCCATCGAGGCCCTCCGCTACGAATGACCCGCCGGACTTGAGCCCTCCCGCGTCGCCGAAGTACGATCGGCGCGCCGTGCGCACACGCCGGACGCACGGCGGCATCCCCAAGACGGAACGGCGGCGGCGCGCGCCAAGGAGAGGAAGCGTCCCATGAAGGTCTACGGTGCATCGAGCATCCGCAACGTCGCTGTCGTCGGCCACAGCGGAGCGGGCAAGACACAGTTGGCGTCGGCCCTCCTGTACGCCGCCGGCATGGTCAATCGTCTCGGCATGGTGGACGACGGCACCACGATCACCGACTTCGACGAAGAGGAAGTGACGCGCAAGCACACGCTGTCATCGAGCGTGGCGTTCGCGGAATGGGAGGGCAGGAAGCTCAACCTCATCGACACGCCGGGCATGAGCAACTTCCTGAGCGACGCGCGCGCCGCCCTGCGCGTTGCCGACGCCGCCCTCGTCGTCGTCGACGCGGTGGCCGGGGTCGAGGTCCAGACGGAGAAGGTCTGGAACCTGGCCGCGGAGCTCGATCTGCCGTGTCTCGTGGTCCTGAACCTGCTCGACCGGGAACGCGCCAGCCTCGACCGATCCCTCGATTCGCTTCGTGCGTCGTTCGGCCGCACCGTCGTCCCCGTGCAGCTCCCGATCGGGGAGGAGAAGGACTTCCGCGGCTCCGTCGATCTGCTGGCCATGAAGGGCATCACGTTCCCGACGGACGGGAGCGGGCGGTCCACCGCGGGCGAGATTCCCGACGGCATGGGCGAGCGTGCGGAAGCCGCGCGGGAGGCGTTGATCGAGCTCGTGGCGGAGGCCGACGACGCGCTCATGGAGAAGTTCTTCGAGGCCGGCACGTTGACCCAGACCGAGCTCGAAGCAGGACTGCGCACGGCGACGATCAACCGTCACGTCTTCCCCCTGGTGTGCAGCTCCGCGCACGCGAACGTCGGCATCCAGCCCGTGCTCGACGCCATCGCTGCCTACCTGCCCTCGCCACAGGACCGGCCGTTCGCGGCCGTCGATCGGCAGGACGGCGAGCCCGCGGCCTACGACGCCGGCGAGGATGCGCCGGCCGCGGCCTTCGTCTGGAAGACGATCGCCGACCCGTTCGCGGGCCGGATTACCCTCTTCCGGGTCGCCGCCGGAACGCTGAAGGCCGACTCGTCGCTCCACAACGTCACGAAGGGCGCGGCGGAGCGCCTCGGAGGCCTGGCCGTCATGCAGGGCAAGACCGCCCACGCGGTCGAGGAACTGCGATCCGGCGACCTCGGCGCCGTGCCCAAGCTGAAGGTGACCCAGACCAACGACACCTTCGCGGACGCGGACGCCGCGTTCACGTTCACCCCGATCCCGTTCGCGGAGCCGGTGCTGTCCTACGCCATCGAGCCGAAGAGCCGCGGTGACGAGGAGAAGATCAGCACGGCGCTGCAGCGTCTCCAGGAGGAGGACCCGACGATCCGCTACGAGCGCGACGCGCAGACGAAGCAGTTGCTGCTGTCGGGGCAGGGGCAGCTTCACATCGAGGTTACCGTCGCCAAACTGAAGCGCAGGTTCGGTGTCGAGGTCAACCTGAAGCTGCCGCGCATTCCCTATCGCGAGACCATCACCGCAAGCACCGAGGCGCACGGCCGCCACAAGAAGCAGACCGGTGGCCACGGTCAGTTCGGCGACTGCAAGATCCGCGTGGAGCCCTTGCCCCGGGGCAAGGACTTCGACTTCGCCAACGAGGTCTTCGGGGGCGCGATTCCCAGGCAGTTCATCCCGGCGGTGGAGAAGGGAATCCACGAGGCGCGGGAGAAGGGCTTCCTGGCCGGCTACCCGATGGTGGACTTCCGCGTCACCTTGTACGACGGCCAGTTCCATTCGGTCGACTCGAACGAGATGTCGTTCAAGATGGCGGGGCGGCTGGCCTTCAAGGACGCGATGTCCAGGGCGAAGCCCACCCTGCTCGAGCCCATCATGAGCGTCGAGGTGTCCGCCCCGAGCGACTTCGCCGGTGACCTGATGGGCGACCTGAACGGCCGGCGCGGTCGGATTGGCGGCATGGAGACCCGCGGCAGCGCGACGCTCATCAAGGCGCAGGTGCCGATGGCCGAGATGCTCACCTACGAGCAGCAGCTGACCTCATCCACCGGCGGCCGCGGCTCGTACCACATGGAGTTCTCGCACTACGAGGAGGTACCCACGCACCTCCACGGCAAGATCATCGCGGAGGCGAGGGCCGAGCGGGGGGACGAGGCGCAGGACAGCGACGAGTAGCAGGGCGCGAAGTTCGTGCCGGCGAAGCGTCAGACCTTCTTGCGGGTGCGCTTGGGAGCTGCCTTGGGGCCGCGACTCGCCTTGCCACCGGCAGCCGCCCCCTTGCGGTCATCGTCCTCGCGGCCCCGCATGCGTCTCGCGGCACGGCGGATCCGACCTCCGACGCCGCCCCCTCCGGTTGATTCGCCGCTCGACTCCGACGCGTCGGTGCGATCCGTTTCCGGGTCGTACTCGCTGCCGATCAACTCGACCTGGGCCATCTCGGCCGCGTCGCCCTGGCGCTGTCCGAGGCGCAGGATGCGGATGTAGCCGCCCGGGCGGCTGGCGAAGCGAGGCGCGATCGTCTCGAACAGCTTGGCGGCCACCTCGCGGTCGGCGAGATCGCGCCGCACGAGGCGCCGCGCGTGGACCGTACGCCCGCTGTCGGGACCGTCGGCGAGGCTGCGTTTCGCCACCGTAATCAGGCGCTCGACGAAGGGCCGGAGCTCCTTGGCCTTGGCTACCGTGGTGCGGATTCGTTCATGCCGCAGCAAGGCATCGGCCTGGTTGCGCAGCAACGCGATGCGATGCTCCGTCACGCGGCCCAGCTTGCGATGGGCGATTCGATGGCGCATGGGTCCGGACCCCTACTCGGGCTGCGAGGGGGGCGTGGAGGACGACTCGTCCAGGCGCATGCCCAGCCCCAAACCCAGCTCCGTCAGAATGAGCTTGATCTCGTTGAGTGACTTCCGCCCGAAGTTCTTGGTGCGCAGCATCTCCGGCTCGCTCTTCTGGACGAGCTCGCGGATCGTGCGGATGTTGGCGTTCTTCAGGCAATTGGAGGAGCGCACGGAGAGCTCGAGCTCGTCGACGCTCTTGTCCAGGTGCTCGTTGGCGAACGGGGCCGAGGGCTCCGGCGGCTCGTCCGTCTCGTCCGGCTCCTCATCCGTCTCCTCGACGTTGACGAAGATGTTCAGGTGATCGCGGATCAGCCGCGCCCCGAGCGAGACCGCGTCTCGCGCGCTGATGGCACCGTCCGTCCACACGTCGACGGTCAACTTGTCGTAGTCGGTAGTCTGCCCCAACCGCGCCGCCTCGACCAGGTAGTTGACCTTCTTGATGGGCGAGTGCACCGAATCGATCGGTATCCAGCCGATGCCCAGGTCCTCGTCGGCGTTCTTGTCCGCCGAGACGTAGCCGCGGCCCTGCTTGACCCGCAGCTCGAGATGCAGGCTGCCTCCATCGGCCACCGTCGCCAGGTGGACGTCCGGATCGAGGATGTCCACGTCCGCGTCGGTCTCGATGTCGCCCGCCTTGACCTCGCCGGGCTTGTCGGTCCGCACGTAGAGCGTCTTGGTGGCATCGACGTGGACACGGAGGGGAATCTGCTTGAGGTTCAGGATGAGGTCCGTCGCGTCCTCGACGACCCCCTGGATGGGTGAGAACTCGTGGAGCACGCCGTCGATCTTCACCGCGGTGACCGCCGCGCCCTCGATCGACGACAAGAGCACACGCCGGAGGGCGTTCCCGATGGTCGTGCCGAAGCCGCGCTCGAACGGCTGGGCGTGGAACCGCCCGTACCGATCGGTCAGCGTATCCTGGTCGCACTCCAGCACCTTGGGTCGCTGGAAGCCTTTCCACAGCATCGCGGCAATGTCCTTTCCACGCCCGGTAGCGGCTCGCGAGCCGGCCCGAGCCACCTGCTACTTCGAATACAGCTCGACGATCAACTGCTCCTGAACGGGAAGCCCCAACTGCTCGCGCGTCGGGACGGCGACGAGCCGACCCGACGGACCGGCGCCGTCCAGCTCGAGCCACTCCGGCACGCCTCGCCCCTTGACCTCCTCCATCGCGTACTGGATGGCCGGGTTCTTGGCGCTGGCCGGCTTGACGACGACGCGGTCACCTGCTCGCAGCAGGTAGGACGGAACGTCGGCGCGCCGATCGTTGACGAGGAAGTGGCCGTGACGCACGAGCTGGCGCGCCTGGGCCCGCGACGTCGCGAATCCGAGCCGGTACACGACGTTGTCGAGCCGGCTCTCGAGCAACTGCAGAAGGATCTCGCCCGTGATCCCCTTCTTGCGGTCGGCAGTCTCGAAGTAGCGCCGGAACTGCCGTTCCAGCACGCCGTACATCCGCTTCACCCGCTGCTTCTCGCGCAACTGCAGCCCGTACCCGATGAGCTTGGCCTTGCGGCCCTTGCCGTGCTGCCCGGGAGGTACGTTGCGCCGCTCGATCGCGCACTTCTCGCCGTAGCAGCGCTCTCCCTTGAGGAAGAGCTTCATTCCTTCCCGCCGGCACAACCGGCATACCGGACCGACGTAGCGTGCCATGCTTCTCCCCTGCTCAGACTCGACGCCGCTTAGGCGGGCGGCACCCGTTGTGAGGAATCGGCGTCACGTCGCGGATCGACTTCACCTCCAGCCCCACCGAGGTCCGGAGGGCCCGAATTGCCGATTCCCGCCCCGCGCCGGGTCCCTTCACGCGCACGTCGACCGTTCTGACGCCGAATGCCTTCGCCCCGTGGCCCGCGTTGATCGCCGCCTGCGTAGCGGCGAACGGGGTGCCCTTGCGCGAACCCTTGAATCCGATTCCGCCTGCGCTCGACCAGGCCAGCACCGCGCCGTCGACGTCGGTGATGGTGATGATGGTGTTGTTGAACGAGGCCTGGACGTGCACCACGCCGTGATGCACCACGCGTTTCTCACCGCGCTTCTTGAAGGTCTTCTTGCGCCGCTTGGGCTTCCCCGGCGGCAGCCCGGGCTCTACGGTCTCGACTTTGGCCATTCCTGTACCCGCTAGCTGGTCCGCTTGCCGGCGACCGCCGCCTTGCGCGGCCCCTTGCGCGTCCGCGCGTTCGTGTTCGTTCGCTGCCCGCGTACCGGCAGGTTCCGCCGGTGCCGCAGCCCGCGATAGCACCCGATCTCCATCAGCCGCTTGATGTTCATGGAGATCTCCTTCCGCAGGTCACCCTCGACGCCGCCCTGCTCTTCGAGGACGCGGCTGATCGTGCGCACGTGGTCCTCGCTGAGATCCTTGACGCGCGTATCCGCATCCACGCCCGAGGCTTCGATGATGCCGCGCGCGCGCGCCGGGCCGACGCCGAAGATGTAGGTCAGACCCACTTCGATGCGCTTCGTCCTCGGGAGGTCGACACCTGCAATACGGGCCATCGTTGCACTCCCCTCTCAACCCTGCCGCTGCTTGTGCTTCGGGTTCTTGCAGATTATCCGCACGACACCTCGGCGGCGGACGACCTTGCACTTGTCGCACATGCGCCGAACGGATGCTCGCACCTTCATTTCATCCCTCTGCGCCGGAGCGCGCGACGATGCCCGACGGGGCCGTTTCCGCGCCGCCCTCGCCGTTCGGCCGGCTCAGCACCACCGGACCGTCGGCCAGAACGGCGATCGTGTGCTCGAAGTGCGCCGAGAGGCTCCCATCCTCCGTCACGGCGGTCCAGCCATCCTCGAGCATGCGAACCGCCGCGCGCCCCATGTTCACCATCGGCTCGATCGCCAGGACCATGCCGGCCCGCAGCCGCGGCCCGTGCCCCGGCTCCCCGTAGTTCGGGATCTGCGGCTCCTCGTGGAGACTCGTGCCGATCCCGTGTCCGACGAACTCGCGCACGACGGAGAACCCGTTCGCCTCCACGTGCTGCTGCACGGCGTGCCCCAGGTCGGACACGCGGCCTCCGATTCTCGCGCAGGCGATCGAGCGCGCCAGCGCCTCCCGGGTGACACGCAGCAACGTCGTCGCGCCGCCCGATATCGAGCCGACCCCCACCGTCACCGCCGAGTCGCCGTAGTACCCGTTGAGGACCACGCCAAGGTCGATCGACACGAGGTCGCCGTCCTTGAGCGGCGCGTCCGAGGGAATCCCGTGGACCACGGCCTCGTTCACCGACGTGCACAGCGTCGCCGGGTATCCGTGGTACCCCTTGAACGCGGGGATCGCGCCGGCGCTCCGCACCCGCGCCTCCGCCAGCGTGTCGAGCTCCCGGGTGGTCACGCCGGGGGCCACGATTCCCTGCAACTCGGCCAGCACGTCGGCCACCAGGCCGTTGGCGGCCCGCATGCGGGCCAGCTCCGAGGGGGATCGGCAAACGATCATCGCTCCTGCCCGATCACCGCGGCCGCCTCGTCGATCGCGCCGGCGACGGCGCCCGCCACGGCGCCGGGAGCCTGCGCGCCGTCGATGGGGCGATACGTCGGGCGCTCGCGATAGTAGCCCACGAGGGGCGCGGTGCTCCGCTCGTAGACGGCGAGGCGCTCCCGCACCACCTCTTCCCGGTCGTCGCTGCGCTGCACCAGCGCCCCGCCGCACTCGACGCACGCCTGCCGCCCGTCGTCATCGTCATCGTTCAGGGCCACGATGGTTCCGCACGCCTGGCAGACGCGGCGGCGCGACAGGCGCCGGATGAGGTCCGCGGCGCTGACCGCGAGGTCGACTACGACGAGCGCGTCGCCGTTGGCGACGAGCGCGTCGAGCGTCTGCGCCTGGGCCACGGTTCGCGGGAAGCCGTCCAGCACGACGCCGGCGGCCGCATCCGCCCGCGCCAGGCGCTCGCGGACGAGGTCGGCGACGATCTCGTCGCTCACCAGGCGCCCGGAATCGAGCACGGCCTGCACGCGCTTTCCCAGCGGCGTCCCCGACTGCACGGCCTCCCGCAGCATGTCTCCCGTGGAAACGTGCGGGATTCCGCGCGCCGCGGCCAGCTGCTTGGCCTGGGTGCCCTTGCCGGCCCCCGGCGGCCCGAGCATGACGATGTGGCAGGCCATCGCGGGATAGACCCTCCGCGGCCCTAGGCGCGGCGCCCCTTGATGCGCGTCTTCTTCATGAAGCCGTCGTAGTGGCGCATGATCAGCTGCGATTCGACCTGCTGCACGGTGTCCATCGACACGCCCACGATGATCAGCAGCGACGTCCCGCCGAAGTAGAACGTGACGCCGAGCCCGTTGGAGATGAAGTCGGGCAGCACGTTCGCATCCAGCCAGTCGCCCACCACGGCACAGGGATCCGGCAGGAAGGGGACGCACCGCATCGCGTCCGCCCGGAAGCCGACGATCATCAGGTCGGGCAGGACGGCCACCAGGGCCAGATAGATGGAGCCCGCCAGGGTGATCCGGGTCAGGATCGTGTCGATGTATTCCGCGGTGCGCTTGCCCGGTCGGATGCCGGGCACGAATCCGCCGTACTTCCGCATGTTCTCGGCAACGTCGTCCGGATTGAAGATGATTGCCGTGTAGAAGTAGGCGAAGAAGATGATCAGGCCGACGAAGAGAAGGTAGTACCAGGGCCGGCCGTTCTGCAACTGGTCCGTGAGCGTCTGCCCCCATCCGCCGACCGGGAACGCCGCCACCGCGGTGGCGGGAACGGCGAGAATCGAGGATGCGAAGATGACGGGGATCACGCCGCCGGTGTTCACTTTCAGGGGGATGTGCGTGCTGGTCCCGCCGTACATCCGGCGGCCCACCACGCGTTTCGCGTACTGCACGGTGACCCGCCGATGGCCGCGCTCGATGAAGACGACCGCCCCGATCACGGCGACCATGCCCACCGTCAGCGCGATCAGCGTGAACAGTCCGATCGCCCCGCTGCGCATCTGGTCGAGCGTGGTGAGCACGGCCGTGGGGAGCCCGACGACGATGCCGGCGAAGATGATCAGCGACATCCCGTTGCCGACGCCCCGCTCCGTGATCTGCTCGCCCAGCCACATGATGAAGCCGGTGCCGGTCGTCAGCGTGAGGACGGTCATCAGGCGGAACGACCAGCCGGGCTCGTAGACCAGCGGCAGCCCGCCCGCGATGTTGGTCTGCCGCTCGAGGAAGATGGCGATCGCCATCGACTGCACGATACAGAGCAGGATGGTCCCGTAGCGGGTGTACTGCGTGATCTTGCGGCGACCGAGCTCGCCCTCCTTGGACAGCCGCTCCAGGTAGGGCCACACGACGGTCAGCAGCTGCAGGATGATCGACGCGCTGATGTAGGGCATGATGCCCAGCGCGAAGATGGTGGCCTGCGCGAGGTTGCCGCCCGAGAACATGTTGTAGAGACCGAACATGGTCCCCGCCGCCTGCTCGACGAGAATCGCGAGTGCGTCGGTGTTCACCCCCGGGGTGGGGATTACGCTGCCCATGCGGTACACGCCGAGGATGGCGAGCGTGAACAGCACGCGCTTCCGCAGGTCCGGAATCGCGAAAATGTTCCTGAAGCTCTCGACCATCAGGCTGATTCCTTCCGCCCCGAACTGCGCAAGGAGACGACCTCGCAGTGCCCGCCGGCGCCCGCGATGGACTCCCGGGCCTTCGCGCTGAACCGGTGGGCCTTGACGGTCAGCGACTTCGTGATCTCCCCGCGCGCCAGGATCTTGACCAGTCCGTGGCGGCTCACGAGCCTGAGGGCGCGCAACGCCTCCGGCGTCACCTCCGCCCCGGACTCGAACCGCTCCTCGAGCGTGTCGAGATTGACCACCTCGTAGGCGACGCGAAACGGGTTGCGGAACCCGCGCTTCGGCAGGCGGCGATGCACGGGCATCTGGCCGCCCTCGAAGCCGCGCTTGCGCGCGTAGCCGGACCGGGACTGCTGCCCCTTGTGACCCCGGCCGGAGGTGACCCCCGTGCCCGATCCCTCGCCGCGTCCGACGCGCTTCCGGTTCCGCCTCGCCCCCTTGGGAGGCTTCAGGTTGTTGAGACTCATGCCGGCCTCGTCCGCGTTGCCGCTGTCGATTCCCGCCCGCAGATCACTGCGGCTCCGCGGATACCAGGTGCCGCACGGCGCGGATCATCCCGCGCGTGGCTTCGTTGTCGACGACGTCGACGGACTGCCCGATGCGGCGCAGCCCGAGGCCCCGCACGATCTCCCGCTGCGTCTTCTCGTATCCGATCCAGCTTCGCCGGAGCGTGACACGCACTCGGCGGGCTTCGTCGTTGCGCGGTGCCGGTCGTCGCATGGCCGCTACCCTCCGAGGGCCTCGAGCTCCACCCCCCGCAAGCGCGCCACCTCGACCGGGTCCCGGAGCTCGGCCAGTCCGGTGAAGGTCGCCCGCACCACGTTGTTGGGATTGTCCGAGCCGAGCGACTTGGTCAGGATGTCGTGGATGCCGGCGGACTCGACGACCGCCCGCACGGCTCCGCCGGCGATGATGCCGGTCCCCTGCGGAGCCGGCTTCAACAGGACGCTGCCGGCGCCGAACCGACCCACGACCGTGTGCGGTATGGAGGTACCCTGCAAGGGGACGCGTATCAGCGCTTTCTTGGCCGCCTCGATCCCCTTCTTGATGGCCGACGGGACCTCCTTCGCCTTGCCGATCGCGAAGCCGCAGTGACCCGCTCCGTCGCCGACCACGACGAGCGCGCTGAAGCTGAGGTTCTTGCCGCCCTTGACGACCTTGGTGACCCGATTGATCGACACCACGGTGTCCTTCAAGTCGAGCATGGTCGGGTCGATCTTCGTTCGTGGTTCGCTCATCGAACTCTAGAGCTCCAATCCGGCCTCGCGCGCGGCGTCGGCCACCGACCGAACGCGTCCGTGGTACAGGACGCCGCCCCGATCGAAGACGACACGCTTGATCCCCTGCTGCAGAAGGCGTTCGGCGACCAGTCTGCCGACGACCTGCGCCCCGGCCACGTTCCCGCCCCCGGCCCCGTTGGCGAACGCCGCCCTGACGCTCGATTCCATGCTCGAAGCGGAGGCCAGCGTGCGGCCGGCGTCGTCGTCGATCGCCTGGGCCGAGATGTGGGCCAGCGACCGCGCGACGGCAAGCCGCGGCCGCTCCTGCGTCCCCCGCAACCGACGGCGCTGGCGGAGACGAATGCGCTCGCGCCGATCCTTCTTCGTCTTGACCTTCATCGTCCTCGCCTGCCGCTGCCGCCGGAACTCCTACGCACCCGTCTTGCCCACCTTCTTCTTGAGCACCTCGCCGGTGTACCGAATCCCCTTCTGCTTGTACGGATCCGGCTTGCGCAACGCCCGGATGTTCGCCGCCACCTGGCCCACGCGCTGGCGATCGATGCCGCTGACCGTGATGTGGGTCTGCTTGTCCACCGCGATGTCGATGCCGGCCGGGATGTCGAGGGTGATGGGATGCGAGTACCCCAGCGAGAACACCACCTGCTCTCCCGTTCTCTCGGCGCGGTAGCCGATACCCACGATGTCGAGCTCCTTCGAGAAGCCCTGCGCCACGCCGTGCACGGCATTGGCGACGAGGCTCCGCGCCAGCCCGTGGAACTTCCGGAGCGACGTGTCGTTCTCGCGGATCGGATGGGCCCGGAGCACGCCGTCCCCCTCCTCGAAGCGGACTCCCGGCGGCAGGGCCTGCCGCAGCTTCCCCTTCGGACCTTCGACCTCGACGGCGTCGGCACTCACCTGCACCTTGACGCCGTCGGGGATCGGAATCAGCTTCCTGCCTACTCGCGACATGTCGGTCCCCGATCGCGGCTCGCCGCTACCACACGTTGCACAGCACCTCGCCGCCCACTCCGGCCCGCGCCGCCTCGCGGCCGGTCATCACGCCGCGCGACGTCGTCAGAATGCTCGTGCCGAGGCCGGCGAGCACGGGCGGCGCCTTGTCCCGCCCGTAGTACACGCGACGCCCGGGCCGGCTGACCCGCTCGAGCCCGGTCAGGACGCGCTCCCCCTGGGGCCCGTACTTCAGATAGATCCGCAACGTCCGCCTCGGGAAGGTCCCCTGGGGATTCTGCAGGTCGAGCTGCTTGAACCCCAGGATGTAGCCTTCGCTCTGGAGGATTCTCGCAATGTCGGCCTTGATGCGAGATGCCGGGACGTCCACCCGCGACCGCCGTTGCAGGGTCGCGTTGCGAATCCTCGTCAGCATGTCGGCAATCTGGTCAGCCATAGCACTCCGATCCCAAACCCTTCCGCGCCCGCCCCGCCCGAGCACGGCTCATGGCGCCGCCCCGAGCTACCAGCTGCTCTTGACCACGCCGGCTATTTCCCCTTCGAGCGCCAGACGCCGGAAGCAGAGGCGACAGAGCGCGAACTTGCGAAGGTACGCGCGCGGGCGGCCGCACAGCCGACAGCGGTTGCGCTGGCGCACCTTGAACTTCGCCGGTCGTCGATCCTTGACGGTCTTCGCGGTCGTGGCCATGGTTCGTCCGTGTCAGTTCTGCCGGAACGGCATTCCCATCAACTGCAACAGCTTGCGGCCTTCCTCGTCCGTGTTGGCCGTCGTGACCACGGAAATGTTCATTCCGCGCGCCTTGTCGACCTTCATGTAGTCGATCTCGAGGAAGATGAGCTGGTCCCTCAATCCGAGCGTGTAGTTGCCGCGCCCGTCGAAGCCGCGCCGCGGCACGCCGCGGAAGTCGCGGACGCGCGGCAGCGCGATGGAGACGAGCCGGTCCAGGAACTCGAACATGCGCGTGCCCCTGAGCGTCACCATGACGCCGATCGGCATGCCCTGACGCACCTTGAACTGCGCGACCGACTTGCGCGCGCGGCGGGTGACGGGGCGCTGGCCGGTGATGCGGGCGAGCTCGTCCGCGCCAACGTCGATGAGCTTCGCGTTCTGGGTGGCCTCGCCCAATCCCATGTTCACCACGACCCGTTCCAGCTTCGGCACGGCCATGGGGTTGGCGTACCCGAACTCCTTGCGGAGCGCCGGCACGACCTCGTTCTGGTACCGCTCCCGCAACCGGCTCATTTGTCCACCGCCCCGCCGCACTTGCGGCACACCCGCACGGTCCGCCCGTCGCCGAGCACCTGGCGCCCGATCCGCGTCGCGGCCCCGCACTCGGGACAGACGATCTGCACGTTGGAGGCGTGCAACGACGCCTCGCGCTCGACGATCCCGCCCTTGACGTTGGCCCGCGGGTTGGGCCGCGTGTGCCGCTTGATGAAGTTGACACCCTCGACCACGACGCGATTACGCGCGGGCAGCACCTTCAGCACGCGGCCCCGCTTGCCGCGATCCTTCCCGGCCATCACGATCACGTTGTCGTTCTTGCGAACGGGCGTCTGCAGTCGAGACATCGTTTTCGAGGGTCCTCGGTCAGCTCGGCGGCCGTCGTCCGTCCCTACAGGACCTCCGGCGCCAGAGAGATGATCTTCATGAACCTGCGCTCGCGCAGCTCCCGCGCGACCGGGCCGAAGACGCGCGTGCCGATCGGCTCGTTCTGATCGTTGACGAGGACCGCCGCGTTCCGATCGAACCGTATGTAGCTGCCGTCGCGCCGCCGCTGCTCCTTCCGCGTGCGGACGATGACCGCCTTGACGACCTGCCCCTTCTTCACGCCCGCGGCCGGCGCGGCCTCCTTGACGGAGGCCGTGACGACATCGCCCAGCCGGGCGTAGCGTCCCGTCGCTCCGCCGACCGGATTGATGACCGCTATCTTGCGAGCGCCGGAGTTGTCCGCCACGTCGAGGACGGACTGCATCTGAATCATCGCTGACCTGACCCGGACATCGTCGTCCGGCGGGGCCGCCGCCTCGCGGGGCCGCCGCCCGAATCACCGTGTCCCGGAGTCCGCGCCGTTCCCGCGGCGCAGCCCCTAGACGTTCCCGGCGCGCTCGATGACGCGCGTAACCACGTAGCGCTTCCGCCGGCTGAGCGGCCTCGACTCGACCATGGCGATCCGGTCGCCGACCTTCGCCGTGTCGGCCTCGTCGTGGGCCATGAACTTCGAGGTCCGCCGCTGGATCTTCCCGTATACGTCGTGGCTCACGCGCCGCTCCACGGCCACCACGACACCCCGCTCCATCTTGTCGCGAACGACGACGCCCACGACCTCGCGCCGCTTACCCATCGCTATCCCCCGCGCTGTCTTCCGTCGCGGCCAGCTCCCGCTCGCGCAGCAAGGTCTTGACTCGAGCGCGTTCCCTGCGCAGATCGCGCATCTTGTGCGGCGCCTCGGCCTGGCCGGTCGACCGCTGGAGTCGCAACCGGAAAACCTCTTCGTCGATCTCGCGCTCCCGCCTTGCGAGGTCGTCCGCTCCCAACTCCCGCAACTCGGCGATCTTCATCACCGGCCACCCGCCTCACCGAACCGGGTCGTGAACCGCGTGCCGATGGGCAGCTTGGCCGCCGCGAGGGTCATCGCCCGCTCCGCGTCGGCCGCGCTGACGCCCTCCATCTCGAAGAGAATGCGGCCGGGACGAACGACGGCCACCCACTGCTCGGGCGCCCCCTTCCCCTTCCCCATCCGGGTCTCCTGCGGCTTCTTGGTGATCGGCTTGTCCGGAAACACGCGGACCCAGATCTTGCCGCCGCGCTTGATGAAGCGAGTCATGGCCACGCGGGCGGCCTCGATCTGCCGATCCGTCATCCAGCACGGCTCCAGGGCCTTCAGGCCGTAGTCGCCGAACGACACGGACGACCCGCGCCACGCCTTCCCCGCCATGCGGCCGCGGTGCTGCTTGCGGTACTTGACCTTCTTCGGCATCAACATGATGCGTCACCTCGGTCCCTTACAACCGCGCCCCGCGGCGGGGCGCCCGGTATTCCTCCTCGCGACCCACCTGCGGCTCGAGCCGCTCGCCCTTGTAGAGCCAGACCTTCACTCCGATCACGCCGTAGGTGGTTCGGGCCTGCGCGAACCCGTAGTCGATGTCCGCCCTGAGCGTCTGCAACGGAAGCTGCCCGTGGAGGTACCACTCGGAGCGCGCGATCTCGGCCCCGTTGAGACGTCCTCCCACCCGCACCTTGATGCCGCGCGCGCCGAAGCGGAGCGCCGACTCGACCGCCTTGCGCATCGCCCGTCGAAAGGCGACCCGCTTCTCGAGCTGGAGGGCGACGGATTCGCCGATCAGCTGAGCGTCGAGCTCCGGCTTCTGAATCTCCTGGATATTGATGAATACCTCGCGGTTGGTGCGCTTCTGGACTTCCGTCTTCAGCTTGTCGACCTCCGTCCCCTTCCGCCCGATGATGATGCCGGGACGGGACGTGTAGATGTCGAGCTTCAACTTGTTGGCTGCACGCTCGATCTCGATCTTCGAGACCCCGGCATGCGAGAAGCGGGCCTTGAGGTCGCGCTTGAGAGCCAGGTCCTCGTGCAGCAGCTTCGCGTAGTCGCGGTCGGCGTACCAGCGCGACCGCCACGTCTTGTTGAAGCCGAGACGGAATCCGTACGGATGTACCTTCTGTCCCATGAGCTGCTAGTCCGCCTCCGACTCGGCGATGTCCGTGTCGCCCACGCGAGTCACCGCGGCGACCTCGGGGCGCTCCCGCACGACGACGGTCAGATGCGTCGTGCGCTTCAGGACGCGAAACGCCCGGCCCTGGGGCGCGGGTCGAATGCGCTTCAACGTGGGTCCCTGATCCGCGTGACACGCCCAGACCGACAGGTTCTCGACTTCGCCGTCCGCTCCCTCCTGCTGCTGCGCGTTCGCAACCGCGGAGAGCACCGTCTTCTCCACGTCCTTCGCCACGCCCCGGGAGGAGAAGCGCAAGGTCGCGAGCGCCGCGTCGACGTTCTTGCCGCGGATCAGGTCCAGCACCAGCTTCGCCTTCTGCGCCGATGTCCTGACGTAGCGCGACGTGGCCCGCCCCTCGATCATCGGCCGCCTCCCTTGCCCACCGCGGCGGCCTTCTCGCTCTTGGTGCGGTGCCCCCGGAACAGCCGTGTGGGAGCGAACTCGCCGAACTTGTGGCCGACCATGTTCTCGGTCACGTACACGGGGACGAACTTCTTGCCGTTGTGCACCGCGACGGTGTGCCCGACCATCTCGGGCACGACCGTGGACCGGCGCGACCACGTCTTGATGACCTTCCGATCGCCGCTCCGGTTCATCGTCTCGATCTTCTCGAGCAACGGCAAATCGACGAACGGCCCCTTCTTCAACGAACGGCTCATGAAGGCTCCCCTGTCGCTACCGCTTCTTCTTTCGCGAGATGATGAAGCGATCCGATGGCTTCTTCTTGCGGGTCTTGTACCCCTTCGTCGGCACGCCCCAGGGCGAGACCGGGTGCCGCCCCCCCGCCGCGTGCCCTTCCCCGCCCCCAAGGGGGTGGTCGACGGGGTTCATCGCGTTGCCGCACACGTGCGGGCGGCGGCCGCGCCAGCGCTGGCGGCCGGCCTTGCCGATCCGTACGTTCTCGTGATCGACGTTGCCGACCTGACCGATCGTCGCGAGGCAGCGCGGCATGATCAGGCGCGTCTCGCCGGACGGCAGCCGCACCGTGACGTACTTGCCTTCCTTGGCCACGACCTGCACGGATGCTCCGGCGCTGCGAGCCAGTTGCCCGCCCTTCCCGGGTCGGAGCTCCACGTTGTGCACCTGCGTCCCGAGCGGAATGTTCGCCAGCGGGAGCGTGTTTCCCGGCAGGATGTCCACTCTGTCACCGGAGATCACGACATCGCCGACCTTCACCCCGACCGGATGCAGGATGTAGCGCTTCTCGCCGTCCGCGTAGCTGACCAGCGCAATCCGGGCGCTGCGGTTGGGGTCGTACTCGATCGTCGCCACCCTGGCCGGGATGTTCGGCTTGTCCCGCTTGAAGTCGATGATGCGATAGGCGCGCTTGTGCCCACCGCCTCGCCACCAGATCGTGATCTCCCCGTGGTTGTTGCGCCCGCCCGACTTCTTGAGCGGCCGCGTCAGGGGGCGATAGGGCCGGTCGGTCGTAATCTCCTCGAACGTCTGCACGCTCTGGAATCGGCGAGCGGCCGACGTCGGCTTGTACTTGCGAATCGCCATCGCGACCTTCCTAGGCGCCTTCCAGGAACTCCGGCACCTGCTCCCCCGCACGCAGGCGGACGTAGGCCTTCTTCCAGTCGGGCCGCTGCCCGGCGAAGCGCCCCTGGCGCTTGATCTTGCCGTGCATGATCGCCGTCCGCACGGACTCCACCTTCGTTTTCAGGAGCTGCTCCACGGCACGCTTGATCTCGACCTTGGTTGCGTGGAGCGCGACCTGGAAGACGAGAATCTGGCCCGCCTCCCGCAGGACGGTCGTCTTCTCCGTGATGAGCGCCGCCCGAATGACGTCCGTCTGCTTCATCGCTCCAACACCCGCGCCAGGTGCTCCACGGCAGCCCGACTGGCGATCACGTGGCCGGCGACCATCACGTCGCGCGCGGTCAACCGGTTCGACGCCACCACCCGCACACCGGGC
>JAPOWL010000478.1 GCA_026707615.1 Acidobacteriota bacterium
CGGATGCCGATCCGCGGGCTCCAGACCGGCGGCACGGTCCGCTCCCCCCGATCTTCCACGTACAGCGGCCCGCCCCCGAGCGGCGCCCCGTTCTGCGCCAGCGTGACCCCGAGGGCGGCCGTGAGGTTGCCGGGGCCCCGGCACAGCGCGGCGTCGCTCGGCCCCGGCCCCGGCCGTGCCCCGCGACCGCGCCGGCGCCGCATGAGCGCGAGGCCCTCGCGCGGCTCGAGCGCGCGGATCAGGACGGCGCCCGGCGACCCGGCCGGCTCGGTGACCGCGTTCAGCAGGTGGTGCAGCCCGTAGTTGAGGTAGACGTAGGCCCGGCCGGGAGGGCCGTACAGCGGCGCGTTGCGCCGGGTCAGGCCGGCCGCCGCGTGGCACGCCGGATCGTCCTCGCCGGCGTACGCCTCCACCTCCACGATCATCCCGGCCGCCGTCCCGTCCTCGGTGACGTGGACCACGACCTTGCCGATGAGATCGAGCGCCGCCTGCAGGGTGGGGCGCGCGTAGAACGCACGCGGCAGCACGGAGGCCCGCATCACGCCCATTGCCGCGCCGGCGACACTGGCCCCAACCCTGCGGCTTCCTAATCGCCCGCCGCACGGGCCCGCGCGGCCTCGAGCACCGGCCGCAGGTGCCGGCCGGTGTGCGAGCCCGGATGCTCCGCGACCTGCTCGGGAGTCCCCGCGACGACGATCCGCCCGCCGTCGCGCCCCCCCTCCGGGCCGAGATCGATGATCCAGTCCGCCGTCTTGATGACGTCGAGGTTGTGCTCGATGACGAGCAGGCTGTGCCCCGCCTGCAGCAGCTTGCGGAACGCGGCCAGGAGCTTCGCGATGTCGTCGAAGTGCAGGCCGGTCGTCGGCTCGTCGAAGAGATACAGCGTGCGGCCGGGACGTCGCGACCCGAGGTGGGCCGCGATCTTGATGCGCTGCGCCTCCCCGCCGGACAGCGTCGTGGCGGGCTGGCCCAGGCGGAGATAGCCGAGGCCGATCTCGTCGAGCACCTCGAGCTTTCGCACGACCTTGGCGGACGCCCCGAAGAAGTGCAGCGCCTCGTGCACGGTCATCTGCAGCACGTCGTGCACGCTGCGGCCGCGGAAGGTCACCTCGAGGACCTGGGGCTTGAAGCGGGTGCCGTCGCACTGGTCGCACGGCACGAAGACGTCGGCCAGGAACTGCATCTCGACGCGGACCACCCCTTCCCCGTCACACCCGTCGCACCGCCCGCCGGGGACGTTGAAGGAGAAATGGCTCGCCGAGAGTCCCCGCGAGCGCGCCTCGCGCGTCTGCGCGAACAGCTCGCGGATCGGATCGAACGCCTTGAGGTAGGTCACCGGGTTCGACCGGGGCGTCCGGCCGATGGGCGTCTGGTCGACGAGCACGGCGTCGCTCAGGGCCGCGGCGCCCTCCAGGCCGTCGTGGGCTCCGACCCGCCGGTCCCAGCCGCCGGTGGCCCGCTTGATGGCCGCGTAGAGCACGTCGTGCACGAGCGTCGACTTCCCGGACCCGCTCACGCCGGTGACGCAGGTCAGCATGTTGAGCGGGATCTCCACGTCCAGGTCGCGCAGGTTGTGCTCGGAAGCCCCCCGGACTCGCACCGAGGGGGTGCCCGGGGCCCGCTTGCGCCGCGTCGCGGGTACCGGAATCGCGAGGTCGCCGCGCAGGTACTTCGCGGTCAGCGACGTGGGCTCGCGGGCGAGCTCTGCCTCCGGGCCGGCAAAGACGACCCGGCCGCCGCTGGTTCCGGCCCCCAGGCCGAGGTCGACCACGTAGTCGGCGGCCCGGATCATGTCGGCGTCGTGCTCGACGACCAGCACCGTGTTCTGCTGGTCGCGCAGCCGGGCCAGGATGCGCATCAACCGCTCGTTGTCGCGGGGATGAAGCCCCACGGACGGCTCGTCGAGCACGTAGAGCGTGCCGACGAGGGCCGATCCGAGCGCCGTCGCCAGGTTGATGCGCTGCGACTCGCCGCCGGAGAGCGTCGACGAGAGGCGGTCGAGGGTCAGGTAGTCGAGGCCGACGTCGCCGAGAAACGAAAGGCGCTTGCGGATCTCGCGCGTGACGCGATCGACGACCTCGGCCTCCTTCGCCGACAGCAGCAGTTCGTCGAAGAAGGCCCGCGCCTCCGCCACCGTGAGCGCGCACACCTCGTCGATGGTGCGCCCGCCGACCCGCACGTCCCGGGCCTCCGGGCGGAGCCGGCCCCCTCCGCAGTCGGGGCAGGTGAGATAGCCCCGGTAGCGGCTGAGGAACACCCGGATGTGCATTACGTACTTCTTGCCCTCGAGCCAGCGGAAGAAGCCCTGGATGCCGCGGTAGCTGCCGTCCCCCTCGATGACGAAGCTGCGCTCCTCGTCCGTGAGCTCCGACCACGGCACGTTGAGCCGGATGCCGCGCGCGCGGGCCGCCTTCTTCAGGCCGGCGAGATACGAGCGGTAGTGCGGCTTGCTCCAGGGCTCGATGGCATCCTGCTGGATCGACTTCGACGGGTCGGGGACGACCAGCCCCATGTCGAGCTCGATCACGTTGCCGAAGCCGTGGCAGGTCGGGCAGGCCCCGAACGGGCTGTTGAACGAGAACAGGCGCGGCTGCGGCACCTCGTACTGGATGCGGCACGAGCGGCACTCGAAGCGCTCGCTGAACTCGTGGACCGTCGGCCCGCCGCCGGCCTTCCCGCCCCCGTTCCCGCCCCGGGCCGGAACCTCGACCGCGAACGCCGTGCCTCCGCCCTCGGCGTAGCCGGTCTCGATCGAATCGGTCAGCCGGGTGAGGACGTCCGGGCCCACCGCGACCCGATCGACGACCACCTGCAGGCCGCTCCGGCCGGCCAGCCGGCCCGGATCGACGTCGTCGAACGAGACCGCCCGATCGTCGACGAGCAGGCGGCCGAAGCCCTTGCGGCGCAGGGTCTCGAGCGCGCCGGCCAGGGGGTCGGCTTCGAAACCCCCCGCGAAATACCCGAATCGGAAA
>JAPOWL010000555.1 GCA_026707615.1 Acidobacteriota bacterium
CGCCTGGGACCGCGTGCAGACCCTGGCCTCGCTGCGTCCCTTCGTGCTCGAGGAGGCCTACGAGGTGGTCGACGCCATCGACCGGGGCGACCTCGCGGCGCTGCGGGACGAGATCGGGGACTTCCTGCTCGAGGCGGTGTTCCTGGCCCAGGTGGCGCACGAGCAGGGAGCCTTCGAGATTCGCGACTCCCTCGATGCGGTCTGCGCGAAGCTCGTGCGGCGGCACCCGCACGTCTTCGGCCCCGCGGGCGGGGCCGCTCCCCCGCTGTCGGCCGACGAGGTCAAGCGGCAGTGGGAGGCGATCAAGGCGGACGAGCGGACCGCCGCCGGCCGCGAGCCGGAGGCTCTCGGCGAGATCCCCGAGGCTCTGCCGGCGCTGCTGCGGGCCTACCGCATCGGGAAGCGTGCGGCCACCGTCGGCTTCGACTGGACGGCGCCCGCCGAGGTCGAGGCGAAGGTGGACGAGGAGCTCCGGGAGCTCCGGGCGGCCCGGACCGGAGGCTCGCCGCGCGAGGTGGAGGAGGAACTGGGCGACGTCCTGTTCGCGCTGGCGAATCTCGCCCGGCATCTCGACGTCGATCCCGAAGCGGCCCTGCGCGCCGCCAATCGGAAGTTCGCGGCGCGGTTCCGCACGCTCGAGCAGCGGTTTCGCGACCGGGGAAGCGAACTCCGCGACGCCTCCCCCGCCGAGCTGGACGCGGAGTGGCGACGCGTCAAGGATCGAGAGTGAAACGCATGCCGTCCGCGGCCGTCGCGACGACGGCCCGGCGGCCGTCGGTGCAGACCGAGATCGCCCCCACCTCGCCCGTCTCGAGCAGCCGCACCCCCTGCGCCTCGTAGCGGCCGACGACCTCGGGGTGCGGGTGCCCGAAGCGGCTGTCGCGGCCGGCGCTGACGATGGCCACGTCGGGCTCGAGTGCCGTCAGGAATCCTTCGGAGCTGGAGGTGCGGCTTCCGTGGTGCGGCGCCTTGAGGACGCGGATCGGGGCGGGGGTCCAGGCGGCGGTCAGCTCCGCCTCCACGGCAGCGCCGACATCGCCCGGCAGCACGACCGAAACGTCGCCCAGCCGGACATCGAGGACGACCGAGTCGTCGTTGCGCACGCGGGGCCGTTCCCAGTCGGGCCGCGGAGGATGGACGACCCGCACCACCGCGCCGCCCGCGACGAACCGCTCTCCGGCGTTACGCGTTCGCCAGGTCGCCGAGGTCGCGCGCGCGAGCGCCAGCAGCTCGGCTCGCGGGGACGACGCGGGAACCGGCACCCCCTCCCAGATCTCGCGGGGGGCGAACTCGCGAACGACGTCCGCCGCCCCTCCGATGTGATCCGGATGCGCGTGCGTCACGAGAAGGTAGTCCAGCCGCCGCACCCCCGCCGCGCGCAGGGCGGGCACCACGACGCGACGACCGATGGCGGATCCGCCCCCCGCCGACCCGCCGGCATCGACGAGCAGCGACCGCCCTCCCGGCAGGAGCACGAGCGTGGCGTCGGCCTGCCCCACGTCGAGGAACAGCACCCGCAGCCGCGCGTCCTCCGCGGCAGCCGGGCCGTCGAGCCCCGCGCACGTCGAGCTGGCGAGCCACCGGGAGGGACTGGCGACGCCGGGCGGCGACACCACCGCGGCCGTGGCCAGGGCGGCGGCGCAGAGCCCGAAGGCGCGTACCCGGCGGCGCGGGGCGCAGAGCCAGAGGGTCCAGGTGCCGTAGTAGACCGCGGCCAGCGCCGGGTACGGCTTCGCCACGTCCACGACCAGGGCCGGCGCCGCGTCGACGAGCCGGGTCGACTCCACGATGCCGAACGCGGCGAGATGGGCCACGAAGCCGACCCCGGCCGCGCCCGGGGGCCACGCGGGGGCGAGCGCGGCCGCCGCCATGCCGGCGAGCTGGGTGACCGTCATCAGGGGAATCGCGGCGAAGTTCAACAGGAGGCCGGCGAGGCTGATGCGCGAGAACCACGTGGCCGCGATCGGCAGCAGCGCCACCTCGGCGCAGACCGTCGCCCCGAGGAGCAGGAGCGCCGCCTTCGCGGCCGGGCGGGCGCGCGGACCGAGCCTGTCCACCGCGGTTGACGCCGCGGATCCGGCCAGCCGCGGCATCCCGGCGAGGATGCCCAGCGTGGCGCCGAACGAGAGCTGGAAGCCGGGATCGGCCAGTTGCCCCGGCGATGCGGCCACGAGGCAGGCCCCGGCGAGGGCCAGCGTGTTGAGCGGCCGCGTGCGAAGGTCGGCGGCACGGGCGAGCAGGAACGTGACGGCGGTGAACGTGGCCCGGGCGACGGACGGCTCCGGGACCACGACCTCCGCATAGGCGATGAGGCCCGCCGCGGCGAAGAGCGCGGCCGCGCGGCGCCCCGCGCCGGCCAGCCGGCACCCGGCGACCAGCAGGCCCGCCAGGACCGCGATGTTGCCGCCCGAGATGGCGATGACGTGGTAGGTGCCCGCTTCCTGCAGGCGCCGCGTCGTCTCGGCATCGAGCCCCGCCCGGTCCCCGATCAGCACCGCCGTCACGATGCCCGCGGAGCGGGCGCTGTGGGCACCCACCGAGCGGGCGACCCAGCCGCGCACCCTGGCGCGCACCGCGGCCGCCCATTCCGCGCGCCGGGCCGCGGGCTCGAGCACGTCGACGAGCAGAGCGCTCTTCACCGAGCCCAGCAGACCGATGCCGCGCGTCCGGAGGCGGTGGGCCTGGTCGGGCGTGCCGAAATTGGCGTAGCGAGGCGGCCAGCGCAGGGCGACCGGCACGCGCACGCGCCGGCCGATGCGCCACCGAGGCATGCGCGGCTCGACGAATCGACCGCCGACGGAGGCTCGCACGCCCCCGCGCACCGCAACCTCACGGCCCCGGTCGGTCAGCCGGTCGACGTCGATGACGAGGCTCGCGCCGTAGTCCGTCGCCAGCGCGTCCCGGCGCAGGCGCCCCTCGACCACCACCACCCGTCGCGGGCCCCCGGTGCGCGGTTCCCCCGCGCGATGCGC
>JAPOWL010000457.1:0-1112 GCA_026707615.1 Acidobacteriota bacterium
CCCGGCCGGTCCGGCGCGAACTGGGCGACCGGCTTGCCGGCGCGGGAGTCGCCGCCTTCGGTCTTCTTGGGGTGGACGCCGGTCAGCCACGCCCCGGACGAGCGCGCGTGATCGCCGCTGCCGTCACCCAGCGCCTCGGCCGGCCGCGAGCGCAGCTCGGAGACCACCACCAGCCTGTCGCGGAACGGCGCGAGCGGCAGCAGCGACGGGGAGAGCTCGAACCCCGCGCCGGCCTGCTCCGGCGTCCAGTGCATCCAGTTGACGCCGTTCGGCACGTAGACGAACCCGAGCCGGCGCGCGGGCTCGGCCGCCCGCGCCGCGGCCGAGAGCGCTGGCACCATGGCGTCGAGGAACGGCAGCGCGAGCGCGGCCCCCGCTCCGCGCAGGAACGTGCGACGCGGCAGCGACCTCCCGGTGACGATCATGGCGCGCTCCTCTCGACCAGCCCCAGGTGGGAAGATCCTACCAAAGCGAGACTATGCGGTGGGCGCAGCCTTCGCTGCCGTCTTCTTCCTGGCTCTCTTCATGGGCTCGAAGGACACCGTGACCGACGTATCAGCCGCAGCCGCGTACCGGATCAGCGTCCCGAGCTTGATGTTCGGGGCTTCTCCGCGTTCGAGACGTGCGACGAGGGGCTGACTAACGCCCATCTTGTCTGCAATCTCCTGCTGCGTGAGCTTCTGACGCTCGCGGATACGGACCAGCTCCTGCGTGATCTCCATCGCCCGCAGTTCCTGTTCGACCATCGCCGGCAGACGTCCGTCTGCCGCGAGCCGACGATTCATGGACGCACGCCAGGGCTTGGTCGCTTTACGCTTCGTTGCCATTTGGGCCACCTCGCTACTCGTTCTTCCGTACGTCAGTCAGCCGGTCGCGCATCCGAGCAAGCACGGCGGCCGGAATCTTGGCCTGCTTCTTCACAATTCCACCGAGCACCACGACCCGCTGACCTGGACGGAATGCGTAGAACATTCGCACGCCGAACTTCTTGCCGCGTAACTCGTTGAGTCCTTTACCGAGGCTCCTCGAATGCGGGAGCCTGAGCCGATTCCCTCGCGCCTCAACAAGCTGGAGCAGCGCGATCGCTTCAGCTTGTGCTTCAAGGACAAGAC
>JAPOWL010000457.1:1122-22977 GCA_026707615.1 Acidobacteriota bacterium
ATAACGTGAATGTTATGCCACGCGTCAAGCATGCGAGCCTCGGTGACGGGGGCCGATCTGCCTGTCCGGGGGAATCCGGACGTGGCGTCGTGACCGTGATTAGCGAGGGTTGTCCGGTCCGGCTAGAATGTCGACGGTTACGCCTTTGGGGAGGGGTCACATGCGCAGTCGAGTAGCGGCCGTTGTGGGGGGGCTCGCGATCCTGTGCCTGGCGCCGATCGCGGCGGCACAGAGCGACGACATTCCGCGGACGCCGAGCGGTCGTCCGGACCTGTCCGGCACCTACGACGCCCGGACGCTGACGCCGATGCAACGTCCGACCGAGCTGGGCGAGACGATGTCGCTGACCGACGAGGAGGCGGCGGCGTTCGGAACGCGGGCGACGGCCGCGCTCGATCGCCGCAACAACATCGTCCCCTCCGTGAACACCGAGCTCAGCGACCCGAATCGCAGCGCACCTCCGGTAGGCGGGGACGGGTCGACCGGCGCCTCGGGGAACGTCGGGGGCTACAACACCTTCTGGATCGACCCCGGCTCCGGGGCGTTCCAGATCGACGGCGAGTGGCGCACCTCCATCCTCGTCGACCCCCCGAACGGCAGGTATCCGCCGCGGACCGAGGCGCGGATGGCCGCCGACGCCGCTCGGGGTGGTGGCCCGCGACGTCAGAACGACGGTACCGCGTACTGGCTCGAGGCCGGTCCGGACGCGCCGGGCCCGTTCGACGACATGGAGCAGCGGCCGCTCGCGGAGCGCTGCCTGCTCGGGTTCGGCTCCACGGCCGGCCCGCCGATGCTGCCGGTCCTCTACAACAACCAGAAGCGGATCGTGCAGGCCGAAGACAACATCATGATCCTGACCGAGATGAACCACGACGTGAGGGTCATCCGGATGAACGCCGAGCACGATCCGCCCGAGATCCGGAAGTGGCTGGGGGACTCGATCGGGCACTGGGAGGGCGACACCCTGGTCGTCGAGACCACCAACTTCCGGGACCGCCCTTCCTTCTCGCGGGGCTCGCGGAACATGACGGTGATCGAGCGCTTCAGAATGGAAAGCGCCGACAAGCTCGTCTACCGCTTCACCGTCGACGACCCGACGGTCTGGACGGCGCCGTTCACGGGCGAGTATGCGTGGTCGCGGAGCGACGACAAGATGTACGAGTACGCCTGTCACGAGGCGAACTACTCGTTCGAGGGCATCATGCGGGGTGCCCGGCTGCTCGAGGCGGAGTTCCGGGGCGAGGAGGTCGAAGGGGTCGCGAACCCGACCCGGTAGCCGGCCAATCCGCTCCTGCCCCGGGGTGGTCACCAATGTGGTGAGCCCCGGGGTCAGGAGGGAGCGGCCGCGCGTGGCCCGGGCCGCGAGCGCGACCTTGTGGTCGCGTGGGAGTCTGCAGACTCCTGGCGTCAGTCCGATGCGGTCAGGGCCAGCACGGCGTAGGCGGTGGCCGCATCGCGCATGAAGCGACCGACGTCGGACGCCGGATCGCGCTCCTTGTTGAGCGACTCGGCCCACCACGATCCGTTGGCCGGGTCCTGATGGTGACGGAGCCAGGACAGTCCCCGACCAAGCTGGGGATTCTCGCTCGATAGCCCCGCCTGTCGGAGCGTGAACGCGACGAGACCGGTAGCGTACCCGTCACTGCCCGTGGGGAGGGTCGTGCCGTCGGTGCGCTTCCACTCGCCCAGGGAAGCGAGGCTCCAACCGCCGTCGTCTTCCTGCAGCGCGAGCGTTTCCTCGACGATCGCCGCCTTCTGTTCCGCGTCGAGCACGTCCGGGAGCGTCGTCGACGCCCAGAGCAGCGTCAGGCGGTTGAACAGCGGCTGGCGATCGTAGAGCCGGTCCAGGTAGCCGCGGAGCCGTTCGAGCCCTTCCCGGGCTTCGTCCGTCGACGCGTAGCCTTCGGGCGCCGTGCCCACCGCGAGCGCGGCCAGTGAGGCTCCGTAGTAGGGGGCGTCGTCGGACTCCCACGGCTGCAGGTCGACCACGAACCAGTTCCACGCCCCCTCCAGGTCCCCGGTCCGCGCCTGCGTCGCCCAGAGGTGGTCGAAGGCCATCCGGGTGTCGTCGCCGATCTTCCCGGTCCGTGCGTCGGAGCTCGCCAGCACCAGGGCGTTGAGGACCGACTCGGTCCCGCGCGCCTGGTCGCCGTCCGGGGCGAGGTCGCGCCACTCCCGGACGCGCTGGCCGACGTTCGCCAGCAGCCCCCGCTCGGTCGCGGTCGGCTTGGCGTCGGGCCCTTCTCCCAGGTGCGGCCGCGCCAGCGCGTAGGGCACCACCGTATGGCACGAGATGCAGTAGGTGCCGTTGTCCCGGGCCGCCACCGACCAGCCGGCCCACCAGCTCTGCCGCTGGTCCAGGTACCCCGCGGCCGCCTTCTCGTCCCACGCCTTCTCGTCCCGCGCCTCCGTGCTCTCCGACTGCGCCGACAGGACGCCGGTGCCGGCCACGAAGCACGCGGCCAGGAGCCACACCAGCAAGCCCGGCCTGTTCAGGTTCAAACTCATCTGACGATTCACCTTCATCTGACGACCTCTGTCGCGAAAGACCCGTGTCCGTAACAACGTCCATGCGGCCGGCATCCGTCCCGTGCCGCAGGCAGTGCCCCCGCTGGAGCTACACGGAGACCAGCTCGATGCTCCCCGTGCTGTCGCCGAGCTTGTCCACCTGCACGCCCATCTTGTCGAGGACGGTCATCCACAGATTGGTCAACGGAGTTTCCTTCGCGTAGCGGATGTGCCGCCCGCCCCTGATGCCGGCCGCGCCGCCGCCCACGAGCGCGATCGGCAGGTCGTCGTGCAGGTGCGCGTTGCTGTCGCTGATGCCCGTCCCGTAGACGAGCATCGTCCGGTCCAGCAGCGTGCCGTCGGCCTCCGGGATCGACTTCAGCCTGCCGACCACGTGCGCGAACTGCTGCATGTGGAACTCGTTCAGCTTCCCCAGCCGGTCGATGTTGCTCAGCACGTTCTGGTGGTGCGACAGCGCGTGGTGCGAGTCCGGCACCCCCGCCTCGGGGTATGCGCGGGTGCTCACCTCCTCGGCGAGCATGAACGTGGCCACGCGCGTCAGGTCCGTCTGGTAGGCCAGGACCAGCAGGTCGCCCATGAGCCGCGCGTGCTCGGCGAAGGTGTCGGGAACGCCGGCCGGCTTGTCGACCGCCGGGAGCTCGCGGTCGCTCTGCTCCTCGGCCATCCGGATCCGCCGCTCGACTTCCCGCACCGACTCGAGATAGCCCGCGAGCTTCGAGCGGTCGGTCGAGGCCAGCTTGCCGTTCA
Source organism: Acidobacteriota bacterium (assembly GCA_026707615.1). Classification (GTDB taxonomy): domain Bacteria; phylum Acidobacteriota; class Vicinamibacteria; order Vicinamibacterales; family UBA8438; genus JAGWAJ01. The sequence continues at coordinate 4,399 of JAPOWL010000457.1, forward strand.
GGTGCGCGATCTCCTCGGTCACCGAATCGAGCAGGCTCGCGTTCCGCGAGATCCGCGCCAGCCGCGACTTGCGGTCCGTGCTGTCGGCCACCCCGAACAGGCGCTCGAACACGGCGCGCGGGTCGATCTCCACCGGCAGCGCCATCGTCGGGGTGCGATAGGAGATGGTCGTGCGATAGGCGCAGGGGTAGCCGACGGAACCCGTGACGCAACTCGCCCGTACGGCGACCCCCAGCTCGAGCGAGGCCAACTGCGTCTCCTGCCCCGTCACGAGTGCCACCCGCTGATCCACGGAGATGTCCGTGACCGGGTTGGTCAGATCGGGATCGGCATGGACGCCCGTGAGATAGGTCGCGCCGGACCGGGCGTGGTCGCAGGCCGGATCCCCCTCGCGCGGATAGGCGGTCATGTGCGCCAGGTCGCTCAGCACCAGGAGGTCGTCGCGATAGGGCGCCAGGCTCTGCAGGATCATCGGGAGGTCGCCCGCAAGCGCACCCTCCTGCTTCGGGGCCCAGTGGCGCATGGACATCCCGTTGGGCACGTAGAACCACGCCGCCCGGCGCACCGGAGCCGCCGCGGTGCGGCCGAGCGCGGTCAGAGCGGGGACCATCGCATCCAGGAACGGCAGGGCCAGGGCGGTCCCCACGCCCCGCAGCACGGTCCGCCGGGGGAGATGCGTCTTGGTGATGAACATGCCAGCTCTCCTTGACTGCTTACCGATACTGCTTACCGATTCGCCACCGTGGCCACCGCCCCGGGCTCGACGCTCGGGGTGCGGTTCATCCGGAACGGCGGGCTGCCGACGATGCCGAGGATGACGTCCGACCAGCGATAGTCCGGGGCCGCCTCGCGGACGATGGCCCGCACGGCGGGCCGATCGCGGGCCTCCACGCCGCGCCCGAGCGCATAGGTGAGCAGCCGCTCGGTGAAGACGGTAGCAAACTGCGTGCGGTTGGCCAGCAGCGCCCGGCGCAGTCCCACCACGCCTTCCATCATCGACCCGTCGAGCGCCAGCCCCGACGCGTCCACGGGTATGCCGTTGTCGACGTCCCGCCACTGCCCGGTGACGTCGAAGTTCTCGAGCGCGAACCCGAAGGGGTCCATCAGGGTGTGGCACGACGCGCATACCGGATTGGCCCGGTGCTGCTCCAGCCGCTCCCGCACGGTGGTCGGCAGCTCGCCGTCGTTCTCGGGGAGCGGCGGTATGTCCGCGGGAGGCGGGGGCGGGGGATTGGCCACCAGGTTGTCCATGATCCACTTGCCGCGCACCACGGGCGACGTCCGGTTGGCATGGGAGGTCACCATGAGGACGCCGCCCATGCCCAGGATGCCGAAGCGCCGGGCATCCGTCAGCGTCACGCGCCGCATATGGCTGCCGTAGACGTTGGGAATGCCGTAGTGCGCGGCGAGGCGCTCGTTCAGGTACGTGTAGTCCGCCTCCAGCAGATCCGGCACGCTCCGGTCTTCCCGGAGCTGGCTCTCGAAGAACAGCTCGGTCTCGCGCGCCAGGGCCTCCTGCAGGTTGGCGTCCAGGGGATAGAGCGTCGGGTCGGGCTGCAGCTCGCGGACCAGGCGCGTCCCCAGCCACTGGCCGGCGAAGCCGGACGCCATCTGCGCGGCGCGCGGATCGGCGAGCATCCGGCGCGTCTGGGCGGCCAGGACCGCCGGCTCGCCGAGCCGGCCGCGCTCGGCGACGCCGAGCAGCTCCTCGTCCGGCGGACTGTTCCAGAGGAAGAACGACAACCGGGACGCCAGCTCGACGTCGCTCACGCGGAAGACGGTGCTCGGCTCCGCTCCGTCCGGGCCGCGCTCGATGCGGAACAGGAACTGGGGCGAGATCAGCAGGCGCTCCAGGGCGGCCTGAATGCCGGCGTCGAATCCCCCGGCGCGCCGCCCCTCCTCGTAGAAGGGCAGCAGCCCCTCGACGTCGGAGGCGGCGACGGGCCGCCGGAACCCGCGCCGCGCCAGCCGCGTGAGTATCTGCCGCGCGCAGGCGCGCTCGTCGGTCGATGCGGTCGGCCGGCAGGTGAAGATGCGCCGCCGGCTCTCGCTCTCCTCGGGCGTGGCGGCGTGGAACGGGCCCGACACCGTGAGGGACTCGATGCGGCCCGACGCGCCGCGCCGCACCGCTTCCGGATCGCCCACCACCCCGCCCCGCAGACCCTCGGCGTACGCGGGGCGAATGTTCAGGAGGGTGACGCCTATCGGGCGGGTGCCGGCCTTCGCCGGGAACCGGACCACGAGATCCTCGTCCGGGCGGGCAGGGGCGTCTTCCTCGGGGCGGGTCGTGGCCGCGACGGCAGGATTCAGGCCCCGCAGCGGCTCGAGCGACCAGTGCTTGACGGTGGCGCCGTCCACGGTGACGAGGACCTCGCTCTGCGGCCGGGAGTACAGGGCGCCCGTGCCCATGCCCGGCAGCAGCACGCGAACGGCGTACTCGCCGTCAAGCGGGAAGGTGTGCCGGACGGCCAGGCCGCCGTTGGTGCCGAAGGGCAGGTCCTCGCTCATGCGCTCGCCCTGCCGGACCGTCCGCTCGATGCGATAGGTCTCGGTGGTCGGCGGAATGGTCGGATCGCCGACCGCGGCGCGCGCGATCCGGACGGCGGCGGCGAGGTAGCGGTCGAGCAGCGAGGGCGTGATGGTGAGCCCGCGGTTGTTGTCGAAGCCGTAGCTGGTGGCGTCCGGCGGCAGCAGGCTCGGCCCGTCGACCTCCACGCCGAGGAGGTCGCGCACCGCGTTCACGTACTGGAGGCGATTGAGCCGATGGAAGGTGGGGGGGCCCGGATCGGGCGACGCGGCCGCGGCCCGGTCGAGCGCGCCCTCCACCGCGGCCGCGAAGCGGTCGAGCACGGGCCGTTCAGGCCGGGGCGCCGGCACCTTCGGCATCGCGCCGATGCGGATCTTCCACGCGATCTTCTCCCACAGCTCGGGGTCCTCGGCAATCCGGCCCACGTCGGCGTGCTCGAGCGTCAGGCCGCCGGTCCGGAGCCGGTCGCTGTGGCACCGGACGCAGTACCGCGCCAGGAGCTCGGGGTCGGGTGCCTCTGCGGCGAACCCCACCCCGGGACTGGCCATCACCAGGAGCGTCGCAAACGCCGCCGGCCGGTGTCGCGTCCAGATCATGGTCATCGTGCCCCCTGACCGGCGGGCTCGCCGAGGATGCCCGGCTTGATGTCGTACGCGCCGGTGGCCGGATGCTCGACGCGGAACGCGGCGTGACAGGCCTCGCACTTGGCGCTCGCCTCCTGCACCGCCGCCTGCACGCGGGCCGGATCGAGGGGCACCTCGGACAACCGGTCGTCGAGCGCGTCCAGCGCCGCTGTGGCCGCGGTGACCATGCTCGCGGCGTCGCGACGTTCGTGCTGCATCCAGAACGTCCAGCTCCGCGCCAGATACTCGCGCGCGACGATCAGCCGGACCTTGGCCGTCTCGTAGTCCTGCGCCGCGCTCAGCGACTTCGCGGACTCGAAGTAGGTGCCCACAATCCGTTCGACCACCCGCAGCTCGTCGGCCGTGAAGACCTTCTGCGCCGCGGCGCTGGCGGACGCGCCCGCCACGAGGACGGCGGCCAGCAGTACGCTTCGTCGAGCGCCGGTCATGCCTCGGTCCCTGCGCGGTCAGCGCCCCCCGGTCGTCGCGCCCGCCGGCCCGGCCGCCTCCCCCGCCGCACGGGCCAGCTCGCGTTCCTGCAGGTTGGCGGAGACGCCCAGCCGCGGATTCGCGCCCAGTTCGACGAGCAACGCGGCCGCCTCCGGCCAGCGGTAGAAGTCGGTGGAGTTGCGGGCCCAGCTCGCGAGGCGGTAAGGGGTCCGCCCGCGGTAGTCGCGCACGTCCATCTTCGCGCCGCGCTCGACGAGGTAGGCGATGATGTCGACCGACCCCTTGTAGGCGGCCCCGTGCAGGGGCGTGAATCCCGCCGCGTTGGCGGCGTTGACGTCGGCGCCGACCTCCTCCACCAGGAACCGGACCCCGGCCAGCATGCGCCGCCGCGCGGCCTCGTCCGGGGGCGCATAGCCCCAGCCGAGCCCGGAGGACGCCATCAGTGGAGTGGTCCCGTCCTCGGTCGTCAGGCTCGGGTCGGCCCCGTGGTCGAGCAGGATGCGCATGAGCTCCGGGTTGGCGTTGCTGCAGTCCGCGGCCAGGTAGAACGGCGTGGCGCCCACGCGGTTCGTGCCCCATCCGAACGCCTCGAACGCCCCGTGCTTCCCTTCTCCACCGAACCCCATGATGCCCGGGGCGGTCTGTCGCGCGTTCGGGTCGGCCCCGTGCGCGAGCAGGGTCCGCACGAGCTCCATGCGTCCCCGCAGGCCCGACCCGTCGTCGCCGCCGCCGCCGGCCGCGCGGTTCTGGCCGATGCCGTAAACCGCGTGGTGCAGCGCGCTCATGCCCGCGGCGCCCTGGTTGGGATTCGCGCCCTGCGCCAGGAGGTACAACGCCACGGGGGCGTGGTTGTTGGCGATCGCGAGGGGCAGGGGCGTGATGGGGCCGGCGCCGAGGTCGTAGCCGACCCGGCCGCCGGACGCGGGCATCACCGGGGTCGCCGCATCGACGTCCGCCCCCGCCTCCACCAGCGTCGTCACGACGTCGAGATGCCCGCCGCGCACGCCGAACATCAGAGGCGTGAACCCGCCCGCGGACGTCGCCGTGATCGACGCGCCCCGCTCGAGCAGCAACGCGACGCTCGCCGCGTGGCCTTCGCTGGCCGCCCACATGAGCGGGGTCTGCGCCGACCCGGCTGCTGTTGCGTCGACCGCGGCGCCGTGCTCGAGGAGCGCCCGGACCACGCCGGCATGGCCGGACTGGGCCGCGAGCAGGAGCGGCGTGACGCCCCCGACCGCCGCGACGTTGACCTCCGCGCCCGCCCCGAGCAGCAGACCGACGATCTCCGCGTTGCCGTTCTCGCAGGCGAGCGAGAGCGCGCTGACGCCGGTGAAGGTGACCGCATCGACGTCGGCGCCGGCTTCGATCAGCAGCGCCGCGGTCGCCGGGTCGTTCCAGTGGGCCGCCCAGTGCAGGGCCGTCGAACCGTCGGCCTGGGGCGCGTCGACGTCGGCGCCCTGCCGCACCAGGTCGGCCACGCCCGACCACTGCTGGGCCTTGGCGAGGTCCGCCACCCTCTCGTCAGCGGCATGGGCAGGGACTGCGATCAGGGCGACCGCCAGGACAACCGCCGTCAGGCAAATGGTGACCCGCATGTTGTTTCCCCCCGAACGACGGCCGATTCAGCGTGATCTTGCGACCATACACGCTTGCCCGCGATTGTCCAACCAATTCCCACCGTCGCGGTGGGCCTCCCCCTCCGCGGTGTGCGGCCGCATGTGGTCCCGGAACGCCGGGCGCACCCGGGCCAGGATGTCCCGCGACTGCCCCCGGGTCTCGAGGGCCTCCGGCCCCTTGGCTCCGCTCATCCCCGTGCGAACCGGTTGATCCGTTGCGCGCCCGCCCCCCTCGTCAGGCCGACCCGATGGAGCGCCCGCACGAGCTGGCGCCAGGTGTAGGCCTCCTCGAGGCGCGCGTCGAGCTGCTCGGACATCTCCGCTTCGTGGAACCACGTCAGGAGGATCGACGACTCGCGTTCGGTGCCTGCCGGCCGGTGCACCGCGTCGTGGAACTCCTCCGCCGTCGGCACCCTCCGCCATCCCGCGCAGCTCATGCGCAGGCGGCTCGTCACCGTCCGGCTGCGCCGGCCCGTCTGGCCCTCCGGAACGTCGAGCCCGCAGCGCTTCCGCTCGGCGCTCGACCCCCTCCGGTCGCTGAACACATCGGGCGGCCCCAGGTCTCGCGGCACGGCGTCGCGGTCGCGCATTCGCAGTTCGTCCCGTCGTCTCCGCCACTCGGCGGCTTGCGGATTCTCTCCCGCGGGCTGGCGCGTGGTCGAGGATTCGGGCACTGGGCACCTCGCGACGGTCTCGTTCATTCTACGGCGCCGCGCGGCCGGTTCCCGGGCGGGTAGGGCGCCGTCGGGACGCTCCGGATCACTCGATCTCTGCCGCCGCCTCGCGCATCCGGAACGGCACGCTCCGGGCGATGCCGAGCACGAGGGACGAGAAGGTGTAGCCGCTGTCGGCCGCCTCCGCCAGGATGGCCCGGATGGCGGGCGCGTCGAAGGGCTCGACGCCGCGCCCGAGCGCATAGGTCGCCAGCTTGGCGGTCAGCGCCCGGACGAAGGTCTCGGGCCGGGCCAGGAGCGCCGCCCGGAGCTCCGCCGGCCCCTCGAACGCGGCGCCGTTCGGCAGCGTGCCCGAGGCGTCGATGGGCGCGCCGTGCTCGCTCTGCCGCCAGGCGCCGACCGCATCGAAGTTCTCCAGCCCGAAGCCGATCGGGTCCATCGTCGCGTGACAGCTCGCGCAGACGGGGTTGGCACGGTGCGCGGCCAGCCGCTCGCGCATCGTCAGGCCCGGCCCGGATCCGTCCTCCTCGGGCAGGTCCGGCACGTCGGCCGGCGGCGGGGGCGGCGGTGCGCCCAGCAGGTTCTCGAGCACCCACTTGCCGCGCAGGACGGGCGACGTCCGGTTGGCGTACGACGTCACGGTGAGGATGCTGCCGTGGCCGAGCAGGCCGCGCCGGTGCTCGTCGGTCACCGCCACGCGGCGGAAGTGGCTGCCCCGCACGCCCGGGATGCCGTAGTGCCGCGCCAGCCGCTCGTTGACGAACGTGTAGTCGGCGTCCAGCAGCTCCAGCACGCTGCGGTCCTCGGCGACGATCGAGGCGAAGAGCAGCTCCGTCTCGCGCCGGAAGGCGCGGCGCAGGTTGTTGTCGAAGTTGCGGAAGCGCCGCGGCTCGGGGACGATGTGCTGCAGGTTGCGCAGGTAGAGCCACTGGCCGGCGAAGTTGTCCACCAGCGCCGCCGCGCGCGGGTCGGCCAGCATCCGGCGCACCTGCCGTTCCAGCCCGCCGGGGCGGCGCAGCTCGCCGCGCTCGGCCGCGGCCAGCAGCGGCTCGTCGGGGATGCTGCTCCACAGGAAGAACGACAGGCGCGAGGCCAGCTCCAGGTCGCCGAGAGGGTACGCGTCGCCCGGCGCCGCGTCCGGCGGATCGAACTCGAAGCGGAAGAGGAACTTCGGGCTGGCCAGCAGCCGCCACAGCGCGGTCTCGATGCCCGCCTCGAACCCGCCCGCCGCCCGCCCCGCCTCGTGGAAGCCGACGAGCTCCCGCACGTCCGCGTCCGCCCCCAGGCCGCGGTAGGCGCGCCGCGCCAGCCCCGCGAGGATCCGCTCGGCGCAGGCGGCTTCGGCGGTTCCGGCGGCACCGGCGGCGCCGACGGCTTCGGCGGCACCGGCCGGCTCGGCGGTTTCGGCCTCGGCGGCCTCGGCCTGGGCGGCGTCCGGCCGGCAGGTGAAGATGCGCCGGCGGGTCGGGGTGTCGCCGTGCCCGGCCGCGGCCAGGGGGCCGGTAATGAGGATGCGGCTCACCGCCGGCAGCCCCGCCACCGAGTTGGGCGTGGGATAGCTTCGGAGCAGCGGCCTGGACAAGCTCTCGGAGACGCCGAAGCTCTTGACCGGGAACGTCGCCGTGACGACGTGCGGACCGGCCGTCAGCGGCGCGCGCAGCACCAGGTGGTCGTCGGCCGTCAGCGCGGGCGTCTCCCCGTCGTAGACCACCTGCCGGTACATGTGCGGCCCGCCGTCGAGCGCGAACAGCCGCACCCGCCCCCCGTCGACGGCCAGCTCCAGCTCGTGCGGCTCGTGGAGGCCCCGCACGTCGTCGCGCTGACTGCGCTCCAGGCGAATGCGGATCTCGTACTCGCCGTCCACCGGGAAGTGGTGCGTGACGCGCAGGCCGCCGCGCGTCCCGAACGGCATCCCCTCCCGGTGGGTGTCCTGCGTCTCGTCGTGCGCCCCGACGTAGGACTCCGCGCTCGGCGGGATGGCCGGGTCGGCGACGGCGAGGCGGCTGATCTTGCGCGCCGCCGTCACGTAGCTCTCGAGCAGCAGGGGCGAGACGCCGAGCGCGTCGGCGATGTTGTCGAAGCCGTGCGTCGAGTCGTCCGGCGGCAGCAGCGTCGTGACGTCGACCTCCAGCGCCAGCAGATCCCGGACCGCGTTGGCGTACTCGGTGCGGTTCAGCCGGTGGAGCGCCGGGCGGCCGGGCCGCGGGTCGGCCGCGGCGGCCGCATCCAGGGTCGTCTCGAGCCACCCGGCGAAGCCGTCGTAGACCGCCTCGGCGGGCCGCCGGCGGGGCGGCGGCGGCATGTCGCGCCCCCGCAGCTTGCGGACGACCTTCTCCCACAGCCCGGGGCGGCCGCTCACGTTGGTGAGGTCCGCCGCGTCGAGCTCGAGGCCCGCCGTCCGCAGGCGGCCGTTGTGGCAGGTGACGCAGTAGCGGTCGAGGACGGCGCGGTACGTCGCCGCCGCGTCGGGGTCGACGGGGGACGCGTCCTGGCCGACGGCCGGGCCCGCGGCCAGCAGCAGGGCGGCACAGAGGAGCGCCGACAGGAGGAAGCCGCGGCGCCGCGCGGCCGGGATGCGAAGGAACTGGCGCCAGTCGGTCTGCGGGGCGCTCGGCTTGGCCACGGGTCACGCTCCTCCAGACGTCGAGCCGCCCCACAGTATCACGCCCAACCGCATGTTCAGGGCCACCGGCCCGTCGATTCTGTCCTTGCCCGCCGCGGTGCTATGCTGGCTGTGTGAGCACGGACACGAAGTGGATCGTCGGGACCGGCATCGGGATCGTTGTGGCCATGTTGACGACCGGTGTGGGTCTGGCTGCCCTGATGGTCTCGTTGATCGCGGGCGTGAACGGTCGAACCGACGACGTGCGCGGCGAGTTGCGGGAGTTCCGCACAGAGGTCAACGGACGCATGGAGGGCTTCGACACCCGCCTTCGCGACGTCGAGATCGCCTTTGGCAAGGTCGACCAGAGACTCCTCCTCATCGAGCGTTTCGTCCTGCCGACGCCGGAAGGATCCTCGCAGTAGCCCGCGGTCCGGGAAGCCGGCGGGCTCTCCCTCGCGTGCTACTCTGACAGACCATGTTGGACACGCTCGCAGTCACCCAGCAACTCACGGCCGGCGGCGTGGCGCGCGACCAGGCCGAGGTCATCGCCAAGGCCATCCGCCAGGGCGTCGAGCAGGGCGATCACGTTTCGGCCGATCAGTTCAAGGCCGGCCTGGCCGAGGTGCGGGCGGAGGTCGCGGAGGTCCGCGCCCAGATCGCAACGCTCGACACGCGGATCTCGACGCAGGTCGCCGATGTGCGCGCCGAGCTCAGCGGCCTCGACACGCGGCTCTCGACGCAGATCGCCGGGATGCGCACCGAGGTCGCGAACCTGAGGACCCGCCTCATCCGCTGGATCGTCGGGACCGTGCTCGTCACCGCCACGTTGACGGCCGGGATCCTGCGCGTCATTGGCTAATGGTTAGTGGTCCCCCAGGGTCCGACCGCTACGGCAGCAGCCAGGGGCCGACGTAGCCCAAGTACAGCACCGCGCTGAAGACGGCCCCCGCCAGCATCGACGTCACCGCGAGAGTGCGCCGGCCGCGTGGCAGGTACCTCGCCAGCCACGCGCCCGAGACGCCGACGACGGCAACACCGAACCCCACGAGGACCTGGACGGGAATCCCGGTGAGCTCCGCGACGCGGAGCTCGTCGTAGCTGGCGGGCGGATCTCCACCGAGCAGGACCAGCACGCCGTGCTGGACCCCGACCAGCACGCGGAGCGGGCACGCGTATCCGACGGCGACCAGCACGGCATGCGGACGCCATCGGGCGCAGCCGTAGCAGCATCCCGCGACCATGGCATACGAGACGAGCGGCCCGCCTGCATTGGAGAGCGCCACGGCCCATAAGGGGGCGATGTCCGCGGCGGTCGCGTAGTCCTCGCCACGGACAGCCTCCCAGAACTCCCGCGAGTCCCAGGAGACGCTTGCATAGTGCAGGGCCAGATTCGGGACGTCCATGGCGAGAAGGACCAGGTAGTGCCCGAGCTCATGGGGGAGGATGACGAGCGGCGGGGCGGCGAGGCCGGCCAGCGACCATCCGACGAGAGTCGCGGTTCGCGACGAGGGTGGCGGCGAGGCGCTCGTCATCGGCTCGGTTTCCGCTCCGACTGAACCGTACTTCGACTTGCGACTGGTTCGCCATCGCCGAGCGTCCGCGCAGCATCGAGGTCCTCCTGGATCGGCTGGCTCGGCACGGCTGCCGGTGCCACGGCATCGACGTCTCACCCGCCGCCGTCCGGCACCCCCAACGCGGTCGCCGGCGCCGATGCGCTTGCGCGGCCGCCATTTATTCTCTATAGTGGAAGAAATGGCAGGTCGACCCATCCTCGGGAGCTTCGAGCTGATGGTGCTGCTGGCCGTGATCCGGCTGGGAGAAGCCGCGTACGGCGCCCGGATCGTGCGCGCGCTCGAGGCCGGCACCGGCCGCGAGGTCGGCGTCGGCAGCGTATACGCCGCGCTGGAGCGCCTCGAGGGCAAGGGGTTCGTCAGCTCCCGGCTGGGCGATCCCACGCCGGAGCGCGGAGGGCGCGCCAAGCGCTACTTCCGGGCAACGCCCGAGGGGGTGCGCGAGGCCCGTTCCACGCGGGAGACGCTCTCCCTGCTGTGGCAGGGCCTGCCCCAGTTGGAGCGGGCGTGCACATGAGGAGCCCGCCCCGGCTGGCGACGTGGCTGCTCGGCAGGCTGGACGCTTCGTGCGACCCGCTGGTGGGCGATCTCCACGAGGAATGGCAACGCGGTCGGTCGGCCGCCTGGTTCTGGCGGCAGAGCATCGGGGCCTGTTGCGCACGAGCCGCGGCGCGGGTCAGGAGGGATGCCATGAACATGCCCGGGAACACGCCCATCTTCGCCGTCGGCGCCATCGCGCTCCTGGTGGTCGCCCTGCTTCAGGTAGGCGCCTGGTCCACGGTGGCGGGGGTCATCGTTCGCGGCGAGGGTCCCGCCCCCGTCTCCGCCGCGCATCTCCCGCCCAGCGGGGCCACCTCGCGAGGCGACCTCGCGGCGTCGCCCCGGCGTTCCGAGCTCGTCGACGTCCCGCGTCCCGGAAGCGCCGCGCCCATCCGCACCTGGGTCGTGTACCCCGAGCGGTCGCCGGCGCCGGTCGTGGTGGTCGTCCACGATCTCTACGCGCTCTCGAACTGGGTGCGGAGCATCGCCGACGCCCTGGCCGCCGAGGGATTCGTCGCGGTCGCCCCGGATCTCTTCGCGGGCGCGACGCCCGGCGGCTTCCTCCCCTCCGCACCGCGCATCGAGCCGCGCGCACGAACGAGCTGGCTCGACGCCGTCGGGGCCTGGGCGCGCGGCCTCCCGGCCGCCGACGGCCGCCTGGGCTTGGTCGGGTTCAGTTGGGGCGGAGCGGCCGCGTTCGCCTACGCGGTGGACCGCCCCGAGCTGGATGCGCTGGTCGTCTTCTACGGCGAGACCCCGGAGGCGGCATCCGACTACGCCCGGATCGACGCGCCGGCGCTCGGCCTGTACGGCGGCGACCTCGGGACGGCCGCGACGCTGCCGCGCGCGGAGGCGGCGATGGCGGCCGCCGGGAAGCCGTTCGAGACGATCGTCTACGACGGGGCGACCGTCTTCCTGAAGGCCCAGGAAGGCCTGGACGCCAATCGCCGGGCCACGGAGGACGCGTGGCCGCGCACGCTGGCCTTCCTCCGGCGGCACCTGGCGGAGTAGCAATCCAGGGCCGGCGAGTCAACCGCAGCACGCTGTGATCGCGGCGGTCGCGTCGCGGTTCACCAGGCCGGCATCCGGCGGTCACGCACGTAGGGACTTGGTGATGCGCGCGAGGTTGGGGGTGCCGGCCTGCCGCATCACCATCCCCAGCTCGCTGTCCAGGATGTCGAGCGCCGTCTCGACGCCGGCCTGCCCGAACGCAGCGAGGACGAAGATGTAGGGGCGCCCGACGCCCACGGCCGAGACTTGGCGAACCGGGAGGCGATGCCGGGATCTGTCTACTCGGCGGCGAGGCCCTTGAGAATCGTTTCCAGCGCGTTGTCCACACCGAAAGCCCGCCATCGCGCGATCTCGAAGGTCTGCTGCATCAGAGTGTAGGGATTCAGTCCTTCCTCCGTCGTCCGATCCATCACGGGACGCAGCGTCGAATTCGTGATGCGCTCGATGGTCGTGCCCAGATTCTCGTCAATGATTGCCAGCTCGAAGTCTGGTTGGTCGGGATAGTCGGGATCAGAGATCTGTCGTAGTGTCAACCTGAAGCCTTCCAGCCTCGCCTCGACCTGGTGTTCGCTATCCGTCGGTTCCCAGTCAACCTTGCCTTCGCGCGTCCTCCCATGCAATCTTTGGACCAACGCGAGAGCCTTCTCGAGTGGTTTGCCAATGCTCATGTCTTTGCACCCAGGTTTCGCTGAACTGCGAGCAACACGGCTTGAACTCGGTCGATCTGAGTCGACACGATCTCGTTGAGCTTTGCGGGATTCGGCGGCATTGCGCTGGTCGAAATCGCCCGTTCGATCCGTCGCTCCAGATCGGCGAATGTCTCGACAGTACCTTGAAATGTCTGACGCTGTTCGTCGGTCAGTTTGGCTGCCGAACCCTTCAACGCCACGAGCTTACGACGAAGCTCGGCGTAGCGATCAGGCAATATCGGCCACGCGCGGAGTCGTTGCAGTCGTCGGATCTCGTCCATCAGAGCGGTCGCGGCCGAAAGATCAGCAACCGCGTCGTACTGCGCAAAGCTGGTTCGTGTGGCTTCGGCCGCGCGCTGCGCCCCCTCGGCGGCTCGCTTGGACCGCCACACGGCCGCGATGGTCAACATGAACCCAATGAGGCTCAACCCCGTACCGACTATGCTCGCGAGGTCACCCCAGCACGCCGCCCAACTCTGTAGTTGTTCCATCTCTCAGCGAGAGCCCTGCCGTCGACTAGACTACATTGGTCTTGAGACCTACGGAACCAAAGTGACCCATGTCGGCTACCTCAGCCAAATGCCCGTCGCCCAGCGTTCGAGATCCCGATGCCGTCGGCGCCGTACTCCAGCGCGAACTGCGCGTCCTCGCGCGTCACGGTGCCTTGGGTGCGCGAGGCCCTTCCCTCTTCAATGACTCATGCAATCCCTGTGCCGAGAGCAAGCCATGGACCCACTTCGGCGGAAGCGCTGCGCCATCCGACCTGGGTCGTGCACCCCGACTTGCTGAAGCCCAGGAAGGCCTGGACGCCAATCGCCGGGCCACGGAGGACGCGTGGCCGCGCACGCTGGCCTTCCTCCGGCGGCACCTGGCGGAGTAGCCGTCCAGGGCCTGCGAGTCAGCCCGAGGACGCGAGACCGCGGAGCGTGGACGAGGACCTCGCCACCATGATTGACTTCCTGGAAACCGAGGCGATGCCGTGCGACGAGGTGGGCATTGGCAGCGACCTCGATTCGCCGTGCGGTGAAATCCGATGCTGTTCTGGCTCACGCTGCTGCTGGTGGTGGCGGTCTGGCTCGTGTGGGTGTTCCGGCAAGTGCCGTTGACGTGGTGGCCGACGAAGGTGATCACGGTCCGGTCGGCCACGGGCGGCGCCGGAACCGCGGTGGTCACGGCCGGGGCACTCGCGTTCATGGGCGTGCCACCGGGACTCTCCGTCCTGGCAGGATTGCCCGCGGGCGGATTGGCGCTCGCCATGGCCATCACGATGGGCGACAGCAGGTTCGATTTCATGGGGCCGACGGTGACCCGCCGCCGGGCAGGCCTCTGGCGCCTCATCTGGGTCGTCATGGCAGGCCCGGCTTCCTCGTGGGATCGGTGGTCGACCTGGACCGCATCAGCACAATGGCGCTGCAGGTGCTGGTGCTGAGCACCGGATTCGCGGCCTACGCGTTCGGTGGCATCATGGCAACGCTGGAGCATCGGGACGGCGAGGGAGCGGCGGAGGATCCGCGCCTGCATGTCTTGACGCCTTCCCCGAGGAAGCGCCGCTAGCGATGGAGTACTTGGTGGTCGTGCATCGTGACCGGCCGGGCGGTGCCTGCGGGGTAACGGTTCCGGATCTGCCGGGGTGCTTCTCGGCCGGCGACACGCTGGCGGAAGCGCTGGTCAACGCGCGCGAGGCGATTGCGCTCTACGTGGAGGACGTGTTGGAGTCCGCGGAGCCTGTCCCCGAACCCTCCACCGAAATCGACCCGGACGGCGGGATCGTCGCCGCCGTCCGGGTCGACGATGGCCTGCTGAGCGAATAGGCGATCTCGGGCGCCGGAAAGCGAAATGATCTGGCTCGCTGGGGCATGGTCCGATTGAGGAGAGCGACCCGATGAGGACGCTGGTTCAGGCAGCGCGTTCGGCGTTCCGCGTTCGAACCCAACCCACGCCGCGGGCCCGCGACGATGCGCGGCGCCGTGAGACGGAGCGGAGAATCGTGTCGAGCCTGAGCAGCGGCGACATTCGACTGCAGCAGGGTCGATTCTCGACTCGCGAGGACATCGGTCGTGACCGCGCCCGGGTGCTGGAGCTCAAGCTCTGACCGTGCCGTCGGTCCCCGTCTGTCCCGGAACTCACGGAGAGCTGCGAGGCCGTCGATCGATTCGCGCGTGGCGAAGCGAAGTGGCACGACGACCTTGGCGAGGCGCGCGCGGTAGCCACCGCCGCGCCACGGGGCAGCGGCGTTGCCGCCGGGTAGGCGTACCGGGCTCGTGTCGGCCGCCAGGAGTCGGTCGTCAGGCGGCGTCACGCGGCCGGATCGCGATCAGCCGGTCGCGCAGCGACAGCTTCGCATTCTCCAGGTCGTACGTCGCTTGCAGCTTCAGGAACAGTCCTTCGGACAGCCCGAAATAGCGCGTGAGCAACAGGTCCGTTTCCGCCGTCACGGCTCGCTTGCCGAGCACCACCTCGTTGATGCGGCGCGGTGGAACACCGATCGCGCGCGCCAGTTCGGACTGGTTCATCCGCATCGGCTTCAGGAAATCCTCCCGCAGAATCTCACCCGGGTGGGGGTTCGGCAACCGATCGTCATCGAGGGTCGTCATGAGGCGCCGGCCCTACCAGGCCGGCATCCGGCGATCGCGGACGTAGGACTTCGTGATGCGCCCGAGGCTGGGGGTGCCGGCCTGGCGCATGACCATCCGCAGCTCGCTGTCCAGGATGTCGAGCGCGGTCTCGACGCCGGCCTGGCCGAACGCGGCGAGGCCGAAGATGTAGGGACGCCCCACGCCCACGGCCGTCGCGCCGAGGGCCAGCGCCTTGAAGATGTCGGTCCCGCGGCGGAAGCCCCCGTCGACGATGATCGGGGCGCGCCCGGCCACGCCCGCCGCCACCTCGGGCACGCACTCGACCGACGAGCGCAGGCTGTTCTCCATGCGGCCGCCGTGGTTCGAGACCCAGATGCCGTCGGCGCCGTACTCCAGCGCGAGCTCCGCGTCCTCGCGCGTCACGATGCCCTTGAGCACCACCTTCATGGAGGTGGCGTCCTTCAGCCGCTTGACGTAGTCCCAGGTGGCGATGCGTCCGTCGAGCCGGGGCGGCCCGAGCGGCGGCGTGGTCGTCATGGGCTTCCCGTCGGGGTTGATCGTCGACCCCAGGAAGCCGGGGAGCGCGAGGCCGCGGTCGTCGGGGTTCAGCGTGTGGCAGGTGCCGCAGAACGCGCGGTCGCGGCGCCGGGCGCGGGCGTGCACGATGCGCTTGCCGCCGCCCTGGCTGTCGATGGTCCAGGCCAGCACGGGGGAGCCGGCCGCCTCGGCGCGCTTGATCATGGCCAGCGTCCGGCTCCAGTCGGGGTCGCGGTAGAGCTGGAACCAGACGGGCCCGCCGCGGGCCGCCGCGACGTCCTCCATCGGCTGGCTCGCCGCGTTCGAGAGCGTCATGATGTGCCCCCGGGTGTTGACCGCGCGGGCCACCTCCACCTCGCCGCCCCGGTGGAAGGCGCCGAGCGCGCCGCAGGGGCAGAGGAGGATCGGGGAGTGCGCGCTCGACCCGAAGAGCGACACCGACATGTCGATGCGGCTGATGTCGACCAGGCGCCGGACGCGGAGCTGGTACTCGGTGAACCCCTCCCGGTTCGCGCGGTACGTCGCCTCGTCCTCGGTGCCGCCGAGGAACGCGACGTGCCCGTAGTGCAGCTTCTCCTTGGCGACGGCCTCGAAGTCGAAGACCGTCAGCGCCTCCTCCGGCGACGCGATCAGCTCGCCGGCGGGGCCGCCCTCGCGGAACGGCTCCTGGCCGAGCGCGTGGAGGATCTTCGGGGAGAGCGCGACGTACGGCAGGGCGGGGCTGGCGGCCAGCATCCGCAGGAACTGGCGCCGGTCGGTCTGCGGGGCGCTCGGGTTGGGCATGTCACGCTCCTTCAGAAGACGAGTCCCCACAGTATCATGCAGGCCCGGTTAACCAACCCGCGCGAGGCGATTGCGCTCTGCGTGGAAGACCTGTTGGAGTCCGCGGTGCCGGTCCCCCAACCTCCAGCGAGAATCACCCGGCGGCCGGGGTCGCCCCCGCCGTCCCGATGACGTGGTTGCTGTATGTGGCGTAACATGGACGACTTCGTAGAGGAGACGCGCCGGCGCCCCACCTCGAAATCAGCAGCCAAACGACCAGCCCTTTCCGAGCGCCATGCCAAAATCCGCCGCGTTTGACTTTGGCCAAGTCCGCGCAGCCGCTGCCCGCGCCCTCGCACCAATGAAGCCTGCTGATGGTCGTAGCGTCGCGCCGCGGAACATGCTGTTCTCGGCTACCCGAACGACTGCCGGCAACCAGCTTCCGCCGCCGTACCTTGTCTATTTTCTGCTCGTCGACCTGCTCGGATACCGCGACCTGGGTCGTTGGGAGAAGCTCGCGTACTCCGTACCGGTCGATTTCAACGGCACCGCCTATCTCATTGAGCATCGCAAGCTTGGGCTCGGACTGTTCGCCGCCGATCCCGTGACCCAAGAGGGCGACGCGAAGGAGGTCGTTCGTCTGATCCAGAAAGCGGTCAAGGTAGCGAGGCCCTACTTTGAACACCTCGCGAACGAAGCCGGCGCAGGATCACGCCTCAATGTCGCAAACTACTCCCGCAGTCTCTACGGGCGGTTTGAGTACCTACGTCAGCTCTATCGGGCCAAGGCCGCTGAAGCCGAAGCGCGAAAGGACGAGTGCGTGGTCAAGGAGACAATAAGAGAAGGAGGACGCATCCGCTCTCAGTCGTTTCACTATCCGGCGTGGGGATTGAGGCAGGAGGCCCGGTGGTTAGGCGTGTCCGCAGTGGAGGCGTTCTTTTCGTGGACTGAGCACATCTTCATACACATCGCCATTCTCGACGGCCAGTGTACAACGGGCAGGGCCGTGAGCCATTTGGTTGCCGCGGATTGGGCAAGAAAGTTCAAAGCGGCCTTCTGCGTAGATGAGCCGGAGTTGAAGGTGCTGTACGATGAGTTGATGGTGATCCGCCGACAGCTTCGCAATCACGTGGCCCATGGGGCGTTTGGCAAGGAGGGCCAAGCCTTTAGCTTCCATTCCAGTGCCGGCGCCGTCCCGCTCCTCCTTCCACACAGGCACAGCCCCGAGATCTTTCGCTTCGGTTCCGGCGCTGACCTTGAACCCGCGCAGGCTCTTGACGCAATCGCACGCTTCGAATCTCTTCTTTGGAGCGGCCGGCGGGCCAGGGTGCGGCTCTACATTCAGGAGTACGAGCTGCCAGCAATTCTCAGCATGGCGGCCGATGGAACCTACCTGCGCGCTAGAGCCACCGATCAGGGCATGGTCGACTTCACTGAGTCCTTGCTCAGACAGATCGACGATGCCGCCAACATGGATTGGTAAACCACTTCCCACGCCGGGTCACCATCCGCAGCTCGCTGTCCAAGGATGTCGAAGCGCCCTTCCCACGCCGGACTGTCCGACGCGGTCAACGCGAAGACGTAGGGGCGCCGCACGCCCAAGAGCCGTCGCGCCGAGCGCGACCGCCTTTGAGGATCTCGGTGCCGCGGCGGAAGCCCCATCGACGATGCTCAGGACGCGTCCCGGGCGCCCGCCGACACTTCGGGGACGCACTCGACGGACGATCGCGGGCTGTTCTCCAAGCCGCCGCCGTGCTTCGAGACCCAGATGCCGTCGGCGCCGTACTCCAGCGCGAGCTCCGCGTCCTTGCGCGTCACGATGCCCTCTGAGCACCACCTTCATGGAGGTGGCGTCCGTCAGCCGGGCGATTGGTTTGAACTTCGTGGGCGCCCGCCGCGCCGGTAGTCCTTGCTCACGAAGCGCACACGAGCGACAGCGCGCCTGCTACGAACGTAGCCAGCTGGAGGTGGAGCAGCCACCAAGTTGAGCAGCCAAGGCAGCGCGTTCTGCGTTCCAGAGCCTTTCGGCGTGTCATATCCAGACCACCTCGAGTGAGCCTCAAGGTGAATCGATAATCCCACAATCGGGTCAGCGCGCACGCGATCGCCAGGAAGACGGACGCGACGAGAGATGCAGTTCCTAAGCTCAGCGCATGTTGGGAGCCGGGGGGCTCCCAGGATACGGCGAAACCAAGGGATGCGGTCGTGAGGACCAGCACGGTGTTGTTCACGGCCCCAAGTTGGGCGTTCAACCGTGCCTGCCACCGAACGAATGGAACGTTGCCGGCGACCATGGCAGAGTATCTTATGGTAGTGGGTCGGAGGAGTGCCGAAGCCCGCGCACCCGATGCGTCCGTCGAGGCGGCACGAGGCCCCAGTCTATCAGCGTGTGGCAGGT
>JAPOWL010000003.1 GCA_026707615.1 Acidobacteriota bacterium
GGCCGGGCGTCGAGCGTGCGACAGGCAATGGCCGCCGGCGAGGTCGAGTCGATAGCCGAGGCGGTCGCCGAGGCCAACCGGCTGGTGGACCGCCGGACGTTCTCCTGGACCGCGTTCTTCAACGTGATCGATCGGACGCTCCCTTCCGGCGTGATGCTGACCGCGATCCGGCCGCAGCACGGCGACGACGGCGTCGCGGTCGCGGTCGGCGTCATCGGCCGTCGGCTGGCCGACATCGACGCGTTCATCGAGCTCCTCGAGGAGACGGGCGTCTTCGCCGACGTGCTGGCACGCGAGGAGGAGATGCTCGCCGACGGCACGTACCGCGCCCGACTGACGGGCCGCTACCGTCCGGATCGGGGAGGGGGCGCGGCCGAAGGGGAGGCGGCGCCATGACGCTGGCGCGGCGGATCCTCGCCGAGAAGCGCCTGCCCGTGCTGATCGTGGCGGCGGCGCTGATCGTCGATGCCGCGCTCTACGCGCTGGTCGTCCATCCCTCGGCCCGGGCCCGCGCGGCGGCGGAGGAGCGCGCCGCTCGGGCCGAGCGCGCGCGCGACGAGGCGAGGCGCAGCCTGGCCGCGGCGGAGGCGGCCCTGGCCGGCACGACGGAGGCGGCGGAGGCGGTCGAGACCTTCTACCTGGACGCGCTGCCCCTCGACCTGGCCGACGCTCGCGCCCGCACCTCGCTGCGGCTGGCGGAGCTCGCGGCGCAACACGGGCTCATCCTGGAGCAGCGCAGCATGATGCCCGAGCACGACGGGGTCAGCCGTCTCGGGCGGCTGCGCATGACGATGCGGCTCGAGGGGGAGTACCGCAACCTGCGGCGCTTCGTGTACGCCCTGGAGACCGGCGCCGAGTTCATCGTGATCGAGGAGATTGCGCTGCGGGACGGCGAGCGCGACGCCGCGGCGCAGGTGCTCACGATCGGGCTCGCCACCTACTACGGGGCGGAGCGCGCGGCCGCGGGCGGAGACGGCTGAGGGGCCGGCAGGAGTCGAGCCGGCCCGTGGAGGACGTCACGATGCCGAGGTGGCTTCGCGCTCGCCGGGGCTATTCCCTGGTGGAGCTGCTCGTCGTCACCGTCATATTGCTGGTGCTGGCCTCGGCCATCGCGCCGCTGAGCCGGGTCGCCGTGCAGCGGCAGCGCGAGGTCGAGTTGCGGCGGGCCCTTCGAGAGCTGCGCACGGCCATCGACGGCTACAAGGATGCGGTGGACCTGGGGGTCATCGGGGGTACCGACCTGGACCCCGACAACGCCGGCTATCCACCCGATCTCCAGACCCTGGTGACGGGCGTCGAGCCCGTGGATGCACCCGACGGGCAACGGCTGCGCTTCCTCCGCCGCATTCCGATCGATCCGCTGACTCGCAGCGCGGACTGGGGCCTTCGCGCCTACGACGACGACCCGGACGCGCAGACCTGGGGAGGTGGCAACGTCTATGACGTGTACACACGGGCGCCGGGGACGGCCCTGGACGGGACCCGCTACCGGGACTGGTGAAGCCCGAGGCGGCGCCCCGATCCGGTGGCGCCGCGCGGACGGCTGGACGCTGATCGAGCTGACGATCGTCGTGGCGCTGATCAGCGTTCTCGCGGGCCTGGCGATGGCCGGCTACCGGACCGCGGTCACCCGCACCCGCGAAGCCGTGTTGAAGGAGGACCTCTTCCGAATGCGCGATGCCATCGATCAGTTCTACGCGGACCGCGGGGCCTATCCGGCCACGCTGGCCGATCTGGAGACCTACGGCTACGTGCGCGCCATTCCGGTCGATCCGTTCACCAACTCCGCCGCGACCTGGCAGGTGGTCCCCGCCCCCCTCGATCCGGCCGATCCGCTGGCCACCGGCGTCTACGACGTCCGGAGCGGCGCCGACGGCACCGCGCTCGACGGGACGCCGTACGCCGCATGGTGAGGACCGACACCCGACGGGGGCGCCGGCCCGACGTCCGGCCGGGCGCGGGGAGCACCCGCGGAGAGGCGGGCTTCGCGATGGCCGCGCTCCTCGTCAGCCTGTCGGTGATGGGGCTTCTCATGTCGATGGCGCTGCCGGTCTGGAGCCAGCAGGCGCGGCGCGAGCGAGAGGCCGAGCTGATCTTCCGCGGGGAGCAGTACGCACGGGCCATTGCTCTCTACCAGCGGCGCCAGCCGGGCGCGTTTCCCGCCGATCTCGACACCCTGGTCGAGGGGCGCTACCTGCGCCGCAAGTACGGGGATCCGATGCGGGGGGACGCCGAGTTCCGCGTCCTGCGGCAGACGGATCGGGAAGCGCCCGGCAGCGCCGCATTCGAAGAGGGCCTCTTCGGTGCGGGAGCGGAGCCGGGAGCCGGCCACGGGAGCGCCGCGTCGAGTCGGCCCGGCCGCGGCCGGGACGACGGCGAGGGCGGCATCGAGGGCGGCATCGTCGGGGTCGTGAGCTGGAGCACCGAGGCGTCGCTCCGCACCTACAACGGCCGCCGGCGTTACGACGAGTGGGAGTTCACGTACCTGGGCGCCGGCACGGAAGGGGACGGCGTCCCGACGCCCGGCTCCGGGCCGGAGGATCTCGGCGGCCGGCGGGGGGAGGCGGCTCGAATCGGCTCGGCTCGGGTCTCGGGCGCGGCGATGCGCTCGCACCGGGACGCTGAAGCGCTCAGCCCGCGAGCGCCGCCATGACGGCGTCGTGGAACGCCGGCCGGATCGCGAGAATCGCTTCGTTGGCGCGCGTCGGGTGCACGCGGTTGGTGAGCAACGCGACATACGCCCCGGCGTGCGGATCGAGCCAGAGCGACGTCCCCGTGAATCCGGTGTGGCCGAAGGCCCGGGAAGACATGCGGGTGCCGCACGACGACGTGGGCAGCATCGTATCCCAGCCCAGGGCCCGCGAACTGCCCGGCACCGTCGACTTCTCGAGGAAGCGGGTGAGGGTGGAACGCGCGACCAGCGGGTCGTCGCCGCGCCAGCC
>JAPOWL010000379.1:0-11604 GCA_026707615.1 Acidobacteriota bacterium
GTCGAGCGCTTCCGGCGCATCGACGCGGACACCCTCGAGTACGAATTCACGCTGACCGACCCCGCGAAGTTCACGCGGCCGTGGACGGTCCGGCTGCCGCTCACGACCAACCAGGCGTCGCGCGGGGTGACCGAGGGGCCGCTCTACGAGTACGCCTGCCACGAGGGCAACTACAGCATCGTCAACGTGCTGAGCGGGGCGCGCGCCGAGGAACGGACCGCCGGTCCTTGAGTCAGCGCAGGTCGCGGTAGAACGTCCGCAGGTCCTCGACGAAGAGCTCCGGCTGCTCGAAGGCGGCGAAGTGTCCGCCGCGCGGCATCTCGGTCCAGTGCGTCAGGTTGAACTGCCGTTCGACCCACGCCCGCGGCGGCAGGATGAGCTCCTCGGGGAAGAGCGCCACGCCGGTCGGCACCTCGATGCGCCCCTCCGGCATGAAGATCAGCCCCGCTGCCGCCTGGCGCGACGATTCGTAGTAGAGCCGCGCGGCCGACGTCGCGGTGCCGGTCACCCAGTAGAGCATGATGTTGGTGAGCAGCTGGTCCTTCGTGAAGATTGTCTCCGGGTTGCCGCTGCAGTCGCACCAGCTCTGGAACTTCTCGACGATCCACCCCGCCAGTCCGGCCGGCGAGTCGTTGAGCCCGTAGCCGAGCGTCTGGGGCTTCGTGCCCTGGATGGCGGTGTAGGCGAACCCGTCGGCCAGCTCCGCCTGCCGGGCCTGCATCCGGGCCAGCTCTTCGGGAGTCGCTCCGCCCGTCGGGTCGTCGGAATCGGCGGGAGGCCCGGCGAAGGCCATGTTCAGGTGCAGGCCCGCTACCTGCTCCGAGTACTTGGCGGCGAGCCAGGTGCTGACAGCGGCTCCCCAGTCGCCCCCCTGCGCGCCGTAGCGCTCGTAGCCGAGGCGGGCCATCAACTGCGCGTTGATGTCCGCGATCTGCTCCGGCCCCGTGCCCGGCACGCGCGGCTTGTCCGAGAAGCCGTAGCCGGGCATCGAGGGGGCGACGACGTGGAACGCGTCCGCGGCGTCCCCGCCGTGCGCGACCGGGTCGGTCAGCGGCCCGATGACCTCCAGGAACTCGACGACGGAGCCCGGCCAGCCGTGCGTGATGACGATCGGCAGCGCGTCCGGCTCCGGCGAGCGCTGGTGGATGAAGTGGATGTCGAGGCCGTCGATGCGCGTCTTGTAGTGGTCGAGGGCGTTCAGCCGCCGTTCCTGCGCGCGCCAGTCGTAGTCGTCCCGCCAGTAGTCGACGAGCTGCCGCAGGTAGGCGATGTCCGTCCCGTAGACCCAGGGGTCGCCCACCTGGTCCGGGAACCGCGTCGCGGCCAGGCGGACGCGGAGGTCGGCGAGCACTGCATCCGGCACGGAGATCTCGAACGGGCGGATCTCGGTCGTTCCCTCTTCTTGTCCGGCGGCCGGCGCCGCCGCCGGCTCCGCTGCGAACGCCACCGCCAACCCCACGGCCGCCAGCGCGCACGCCGACGCCCCACCAAAGTACCGATTCCTCATCTTCTCCCCTTCGCTGAACGCCCGCTCCGGAATGGCCCGGTCCTCTCCTCTGCCCCGACCCACGGGTCGAGCCGCCGGGCGACGCGCCGGATTATCCCACGTCGCCGGCGGCCTTGAGCCGATGCCCGGATGCCCGGATGCCCGGATGCACCGAACCACCGGCCGATGGCGAGTCGTATACGGCAGCGAGCTGGCATCCGGGCAGCGGCCGGTCACGCCCGCTGTCGGATCGGGACGAGCACGGCCACCCAGTAGACCGGCTCGCTCGTCGGGTTCCGCCACGCGTGCATCGTGTTGCGCTGGATCACGACATCGCCGGGATGCACCGTTACCTCTTCCTTGTCGAGTACCAGCACGAGCTCGCCGCCGAGCATCACGTTCATGTCGACGGTCTCCGTCCGGTGCCACCCGAGGGGCGCGTCCGGCGGCGTCGGCGGCAGCGTCACGAAGTGGAAGTTCGCGCCTCCCACGGCCGGTTCGAGCCGCGGGGAGTCGGTGGGCAGGAGCTCGCGCGGAACGGGCTCCGGTCCGGCGCCGAACGGGTCGTCGCCGGTCGTCCGGAACACATTGGGGAAGCTCCCCGAGACCCTTTCGTCGCTGACGACGTACGACTGGCCCTCGGCGTCGTGTCCCGTGACGATGCACCGCATGCCGTCCGGGAGCTGGATCCCGGAGAACGAGGCCCCGGCGGACTGCGCGTGGGCGGCGCCGGCCAGGCCGGGCGCCGCCGCGCCGAGCAGCGCACCGGCTGCCGCCGCACCGAGCGTGCGGCCGATCATCCCGCGCCGGTCGATCCCTGGCGTCGCGGGAGAAAGCCCCGCGAGCGTTCCCTGGGCGAACGGCGCCCCCGGGCGCGACGCCCCCCCGAACGGCGCGGGCGGGAGCGACCGCCTCGGAGACGCGAGCCGGTGCGTTCGTGGGGGGACGACGGATTCCCTGCGATTCGACATGATGGCTCCTTCTCGTGGGCTGCGGCCAGCTCCTGGCCGGAGGCCGCGCCGGCATCGGCAGCGCCAGCGCCTTCGTGCGCCCGGGCGGTTGCCCCCGGCCGGCGTCACGCGCGGGCCGGGGCCGTGGTCAGCATCGCCTCGAGCTTCTCCCGCAGCGCATCCGGCATTGGCACCGTCTTGCCGGACGCATAGTCGAACACCGCCTGGACGGACCGGCCCCGTGCCGCCAGCACATCGTCGCGCACGCGATGGGCGTCGAACTGGCTCGTGAAGCTGCGGCGGCCGATCCCGACGACGGAAGCCCGGATCTCGACCTCGTCACCGAAGACGAGCTGTGCCTTGTAGTCGCACGAGGTGTGCGCGAGGATGAGGCTGACGCCCGCCTCGTCGAGGACTCGGCGCCATCCGAGCGTCTCGCCCATCACGATCCGCGCCTGCTCGAAGTAGGTCAGGTAGACCGCGTTGTTGACGTGCCGAAAGGAATCGCAGTCGCGGAAGCGCACCTCTATGCGGTGCGAGAAGACGGGAGGCACGCGGAATTGTAGCGCGCGCCGACGGGTCGGCGCCGCAGGCGAACGCTGGCACCGGCGGGTACGGCCGGGAGCGCCGTTAGGCCAGGGCGCCGTGGGCCGGCGGCCCGGCGAAACGCCACAAGGCCCGGGCCCGAGGAGATGGAGACGTCAGGCCAAGGCGCCGACCTCCCGGTAGAGGGCCGCCGAGGCGATGATGCCGTGGTGGAAGTTGCCGAGGTCCAGCTTCTCGTTCGGGGCGTGCGCGTTCTCGTCCGGCAGCCCGACCCCGAAGAGGACCGACGGCAGGCCGAGCACCTCCTCGAACGTCGCGACGACCGGGATCGACCCTCCCTCCCGGTTGAACACCGGCGTGCGCCCGAAGCCCCGCTCGATGGCGCGCCCGGCCGCCTGCACGAACCGGTTGTCGAAGGCCGTCATCCACGGCCGGCCGGCGTGCATGCGCTGCACCTCGACCTCGACCGACTTCGGCGCGACCTTCCGGAGGTGGGCCTCGAACAGATCGGCGATCTTCACCGGGTCCTGATCGGGGACGAGGCGCATGCTCACCTTGGCCATCGCTACGGCCGGGATGACGGTCTTGGCGCCGTCGCCCGTGAACCCGGAGAGCAGCCCGTTGACCTCGAAGGTGGGGCGCCCCCAGAGACGCTCCAGCGTGGTGTAGCCGGTCTCGCCCGCGAGCTTCGGGGCTCCGATCTCGCGCCGGTAGCGCCGCTCGTCGAACGGCAGCTTCGCGAACTCCGCCCGCTCCGCGTCCGTGAGGGGCCGCACGTCGTCGTAGAAGCCGGGGATCCGGACCCGCCCGCTGCGGTCCTTCATCTGGTTGAGGATCTGCGCGAGCACGAACGCCGGGTTGGCCACCGCGCCTCCGAACGAGCCGGAGTGCAGATCGGTCGTCGTGCCCCGGAGGTCGATCTGGCAGTAGGTGATTCCGCGGAGCCCGTAGCAGATCGACGGCACGCCGCGGTCGAACATCGGGGTGTCGGAGATGACCACGACATCGGCGGCGAGATCCGCCTCGTGGTCGCGGATGAACCCCTCGAGGTGCTTGCTCCCGACCTCTTCCTCGCCCTCGAGGATGACCTTCAGGTTGACCGGCAACCGGCCGGTCTCGGTCAGGCACGCCTCGATGGCCTTCACGTGCATGAAGACCTGCCCCTTGTCGTCCGCGGCGCCGCGCGCGTAGATCTCGCCCTGCCGGACGGTGGCCTCGAACGGCGGGCTCTCCCACAGGTCGACCGGGTCGACCGGCTGCACGTCGTAGTGGCCGTAGAAGAGAATGGTCGGCGCACCGTCCGCGTGGAGCCAGTCGCCGTAGACGACCGGATTGCCGGGGGTCTCGACCTGCCGCACGTTCTCGAGCCCCGCCCGGGAGAGCGCCGCCGCCGTCCATTCCGCGCAGCGCGCCACGTCTGCCGCGTGGTCGGGCAGCGCGCTGATGCTCGGAATGGCCAGGTACTCCTTCAGCTCCTCGACGTAGCGATCGCGGTTGGCGTTGACGAAGTCGATGACCCGGTCGAAGGACGCGTCGCTGGTGCGGTCTGGCATGGACCTGATTGTACCGAACGCCCCAAGCCGCGTAGCCGCGCCGTGGAGAAGGGACGAAGCGGAGCCGGCAGCGAGCACGGCGGACGGTCGACGCGGCGGACCCGAACGGTCCCGCGCTGCCGGGGCTCGCGCCGGATGGGGAAATCGCTGCGTCCTTCCAGGCGCGGCGGACGCAGGGGTTCGATAAGATGGTGGCGATGTGGCGGTGGGGCATGGGCTTCCGGCTCGTCCGGGTGGCGGCGGTCGGCTTGCTCGCGGGTTGCGGCGCATCCGGCACGGAGATGGCCGCAGGCGACACCCGAGCCGAGACGAGGGCCTCAGCGGCCGGCCCGGCCGCGACCGCTACGGGCGCCGCGGCCGGGCCGGCGGCCCTGGAGGCCGGGCAGCCGGACACGCCAGTGGGCCGCACCCGCGTGGTGCTTCTCGGCACCGGCACCCCGGGCGCCGAGCCCGACCGCTCCGGTCCGGCCACCGCGAT
Source organism: Acidobacteriota bacterium (assembly GCA_026707615.1). Lineage (GTDB taxonomy): Bacteria > Acidobacteriota > Vicinamibacteria > Vicinamibacterales > UBA8438 > JAGWAJ01. Next base: position 5,014 of record JAPOWL010000379.1, read on the forward strand.
CGTCGTCGACGACACTCCGTATCTGATCGATTTCGGCCCCGGCGTCGTGCGCCGCGCCACCGCGGCGTTCGTGAATGGCGTCGACGGCCTGCGCGTCCAGAACCTGCGCCTCGCCTTCCTGACGCACCTCCATTCGGACCACACCGCGGGCTATCCGGACCTCATCCTCACCCCGTGGGTGCTCGGACGCCGGGAACCGCTGCACGTCTACGGACCGCCCGGACTCGCCGCGATGTCCGAGAACCTCCTCGAGGCCTACCGCGAGGACATCCGGGTGCGGGTCGGCGGCGCGGAGAGGCTCGACCCGCGCGGCGTGCGCGTGGTGCCGCACGAGATCGACGAGCAGCGCGGCTTGGTGTACCAGGACGACCTGGTCTCGGTGGAGGCGTTCGCCGTCCCCCACGGCACCTGGGAGCACGCCTTCGGCTACAAGTTCGTCACCGTCGACCGGACGGTGGTCGTGTCGGGCGACACGGGCCCCTTCGACGGGCTGGTCGAGATCGCCCGCGACGCCGACGTCCTGCTGCACGAGGCGTACACGTCGGCCGCCTTCTACCGCCGCAACCTCGGGACGCGGCGCTACCACGGGACCTTTCACACCTCGGCGACGAAGGTGGGCGAGATCGCCGCGCGGGCGAACGTCGGGATGGTGATCCTCTATCATCAGCTCCACCTGGCCGGCGACTCGCCGGAGCAGATGGTGGCCGAGGTCAGCGCGCAGTTCGACGGACCCGTGTTCTACGGCCGCGATCTGGAGGTGTACTGAACCGTCGGATGCCGTGGTAGGCCGCAGGAGACCGCGCAGGTGCACCCACTGCCGTTCGGCTTCCGGCACGCCGCGGGCTGGGCGGCGCTCGTCTCGGCGGCAGGACTGATGGCCTGCGGCGCTCCCGCCCCGCCGGACGCTATGGCGACCGATCCCGATCGTCGCGACCACCACTCCTACGCGAACCCGGACGCCGTACGGGTGACGCACGTCGAGCTCGACCTCGAGGTTTCGTTCGCGGAGCGGAGGCTTCAGGGGTCGGCCATGCTCTCCTTCGAGCGGGTGGAGCCGGACGCCGCGTCGCTCGTCGTCGACACGCGGGACCTTCGGATCCACGGCGTCGAAGCCTGGTCGCCCAACGGGGGGTTCGAGGCCACCACCTACGTGGTCGGCGAGGCCGATCCGATCCTCGGGGCGCCGTTGCGCATCGAGCTCATGCCGTCCGCGACGCGCGTCCGCGTCAGCTACGGCACCAGCCCCGAGGCCTCGGCCCTGCAGTGGCTGGGCCCGGGGCAGACGGCCGGGGGGCAGCACCCGTTCCTGTTCACGCAGTCGCAGGCGATCCACGCTCGAAGCTGGATCCCGCTCCAGGACAGCCCCGGCGTACGGGTCACGTACGGCGCCCGGATACGGACGCCGCCCGGGTTGCGCGCGGTCATGAGCGCCGCCAACGACCCGGAGGCGCCGGCGGACGGCGACTACCGGCTCGACATGCGGCAGCCAGTCCCCTCCTACCTCATCGCGCTCGCCGTCGGCGACCTTGCGTTCGCGCCGCTCGGCCCGCGCGCCGGCGTCTATGCCGAGCCGTCCGTCGTCGACGCGGCCGCCGAGGAGTTCGCGGACACGGAGGCGATGATCGCGGCGGCGGAGCGGCTGTACGGGCCGTACCGCTGGGACCGCTACGACCTGCTGGTGCTGCCGCCGAGCTTTCCGTTCGGAGGCATGGAGAACCCCCGTCTGACGTTCGCCACGCCGACCATCCTGGCCGGCGACCGGAGCCTCGTCTCGCTGGTCGCCCACGAGCTCGCCCACTCCTGGTCCGGCAACCTGGTGACGAATGCCACGTGGCGCGACTTCTGGCTGAACGAGGGCGTCACCACCTACCTCGAGCGGCGCATCGTCGAGGAGGTGTTCGGAGCACGGCGGGCGGAGATGGAGGCCGTGCTCGGGCGCGACGTCCTCCTGGCGGATCTCGACCGGCTCGACGACGCCGACGAGCTGCTGCACGTCGACCTGTCCGGCCGGGACCCCGACGAAGGGATGACGCAGGTGCCCTACGAGAAGGGCGCCCTGCTGCTGCGGCACCTGGAGGAGCAGGCCGGACGGGCAAGCTTCGACGAGTTCCTCCGCGGCTACTTCGATCACTTCGCCTTCCGCAGCGTCACGACCGCGGACTTCGTCGCGTACGTACGCGAGCACCTGGCGGGAGGCGACGCTCCCGCCGGGACGCCGGGGCGGCTGGAGGCGTGGATCGAGCAGCCGGGGCTGCCGGCCGACGCGCCGCAGCCGGCGTCGGACGCGTTCGCGGAGGTCGAGCGCCAGCTCGCGGCGTGGACGGACGGCAGCCGCCGCGCGGGCGAGATCGAGACCGGCTCGTGGACCACCCAGGAGTGGCTGCACTTCCTGAACGCGGCATCCGGCGACCTGAGCGCGGAGCGGATGGTGGAGCTCGACGACGCGTTCGGGCTCACCGGCTCGGGCAACGCGGAGATTGCCCACCAGTGGCTGCTGGCCGCCGTCCGTGCCGGCTACGGGCGCGCCGACGACCGCCTGGAGCGCTACCTGGTCGGCATCGGCCGCCGCAAGCTGATTGCCCCGCTGTACGAAGCGCTGGCGGCGACCCCGGGCGGGCGCGAGCGAGCCCTCGGCATCTATCGCCGGGCGCGGCCCGGCTACCATCCCATCTCGGTCGAGGCGATCGACGCCATCCTGGGCTGGGACGAGCGGAATCCGGGGTAGCACAACCGGCGACGCAGGAGCCTCGCGCCGCGTAGCGTCACCAGCGGGCTCGTGCGGCTCCGTGGTTGGCCCAGCCCCGCCGCCCGGGAACCTGCATCGCAAAACTCACGCCGTTGCGCGCCCGGGGCGCGAGCTCCTCGCCCGGCAATCGTCTCCGCACCGCAGGGTCACGCTGCGGCCTTCGTCTGGCGCCCAACAACCTCCGGGAGTCGGTTGCCGTTCTACGGTGCAGACTCCTCGCCGGCAGCCCCGCCACACACGGCATCGCTCACCGGATCTGGAAGCAGCGGCAAGCGGAGCCGTTGACGCTCGCGTTCCCGGCGCCACGCCGGCCTGCCACCGGTGGCGGCCCGCCCGACGTATTCGCTGGGCCTTGGAACATTCCTCAGCACCATAGCGTAAGGATAATATGAGCGTTAAATAGTTAGATTACTTGACTTACAAGACAGAGCGGCGTAGCATCGGATCAGCCGTGGCCGCCCGGCCCGGCAGAAGGAGGAACGGAGGATGTTGAGCCTGACTCGTTGGAGCCCGCTGGCGGAGATGAACACCCTGCATCGCGATCTGGAGCGCGCGTTCGGCCTCTCGTGGGATCACTTCCCGGCGGAGCGCGACCGCGCCTGGGTGCCGGCGACCGAGGTCACCTCGGACGGCGGCGGCTGGAAGATGCGGATGGCTCTCCCCGGCATCGACCCGAAGGACGTGCACGTCGACCTGCACCGCGACGTCCTGACGATCACGGGGGAGCGGACCCTGCAGCGCGAGGACCAGACCGAGCATCACCTCTCGGAGTTCGGCTACGGCCGCTTCGAGCGCAGCTTCACGCTGCCGGATCACGTCGACGCCGACCGCGTCGGCGCGACGTTCGAGCACGGCATGCTCGAGATCACGCTGCCGGTAGCCGAGGCGGCGAAGCCCCGGCGCATCGAGATCTCCGGCGCGGCCGTGCCGACCGCGTAACGGGCTGCGCGGCCTGGCGGGCGCGGTGGGAGTCTGCGCGAGAGAGACGCTTGCGTCGCGGGCCCTCGGTGCAGACTCCTACCGCTCGGTGGACGGGCGCCGGCCGCCAGGCCGGCGCCCGTCGCGACTGCGCCAACCGTACGGTGGAAGAAGGGTAGACATGCGGCAGGTCATCTACGTTCGCACGATGCGAATCTGGGTAGAACCCGACGCTGGCCGATTCCGGCGCATCGCGCGGCCCCCGCTGGAGCGCGAGGTGGCACGGATACCGGAGCCGCGCGACATCACGCCACGGGCGTCGTCACGACGCATCCCGGTGCGGGTGCGCGGCGAAACCTGGATGGACCGGGCGCACCGCGCGATGGACCGGCTCGGCCTTCGCGCGAGCGCGTGGCTGCGGAACGTCGCGAGGCGGTAGAGCCTCGAGCTACTCGCCCTGCTGGAGCGCCTTCTCGGCTTCCTGCCGGGCGCGCTCCTCTTCCTCGAAGAACTCGCGCTGCCAGTCGGGCGGAGCCTGCGGGCCGGCGACCATGCCGGCGATGTCCGGGTCGTGGTCGCTGGGCCTCGGCGGAGCCTCCGCGCGGCGAGCCCGCGTTTCCGCCCGGCGGGCCTCCTTCATCTTGGCGCGTTCATGCCGAGCCCGCTCGCGTTGCCGCTTGGTCTGCGTCGGGCGTCCTCGATTTGCCATTGGCGCCTCCGTTGTCCGGTGTCGGGTAGGGCGCGCGCCGGCGCCACACGGAACACACCATTGTACTCTGCTCCCTCCGCCGGAACGTGACATGGCGGGAGCCTCGGTTTCCGTTCCGGACCCTGGGTCGACCGCCCAGGCTCGGAGGGTCGGGAGACGGATCCTGCTCCACCCGGCGCAGGCGGGATCCGGCCGGCTGCGCGCTGTACCTCGAGGGGCCCGTGCTGCTCGACTGCGCGGTGACGTCCGGAGCTGGCCGCGCGGCTACAGGCCGAGGTCCGCGGCCACCCGGTCGATGAACTCCACCGCCGGGCGCGGCGTCTCGTAGGCCGACAGGACGCGATTGCCCTGGTAGCCGACATCGCGGATCCCGATCGGGCTGGTGTAGTACGCGTCGACCGTCATGCGGCGCACCCAGCCGAAGAAGCGCACGCCTGCCTCGAGATCGCCCCCACTCCCGGCGCGCTCGGCATCGACCAGCGCGTCGAGCATCGCGGTCTGCCGTTCGACCGCGACACCGACGAACGTTCCGCCGGCCCGGCGGCCCATCGCCCCGTCCAGCCAGGCGAGGTCCTCGCGGTAGATCCCGGCGAGCCGCTCGTTCTCGCTGCAGAGCAGGTCGATGAACTCCGGCGCCCCCGCGTCGACCCCGCTGCCACCGCCTACGTCGGCCGGCACCACCAGCTCCGCGAGTCGCGCCACCGTGGCGAACTCGTGCGCGGTCAGGAAGCGGGGCGCATAGCCGCCGGGCTGGGCGCGCTCCCCCGCCACGAAGGCGTGCACTACCTTCGCGGCCTCCAGATTGAACCCTCCCGCCGCCGACGTCGCGGCGAGGGCCAGTTGCCGCAGCACGTCCCGGCGCGACAGGCTCACAGGTTCCCCCGGGTCATCTCGTCCGCCAGGTACTCGGACGCCCGCCAGGCGAGCGCGTTGATCGTCAGCGTGGGGTTCTTGTCGGGATTGCTGACGAACGACGCCCCGTCGCAGACGAAGAGGTTGCGGGCATCGTGCGCCTGGCAGAAGCCGTTGAGCGCCGACGCATCCGGGTCATCGCCCATGCGGACGGTACCCACTTCGTGGATGATGCTGCCGCCGATCGAGATTCCGGACGCGTCGCGCCGCGCCGGCGCGTCGGGCTCGCCTCCGAGCAGCGCGATCAGCTCCAGGAACGTCTCGCGCATGTGCCGCGCCTGCCGGATCTCGTGCTCGCTCCAGCGGAAATGGAAGCGCAGCACCGGGATGCCCCAGCGGTCGACGACGGTCGGGTCGATCTCGCAGTAGCTGGCGTCGTTCGGGATCATTTCGCCCCGGCCGGCGAAGCTCACCCGCGTCCCGTACTCGCGCCGCGCACGCTCCTTGAGCGCCGCGCCGTAGCCGGCCGCCCGGGCAGAGCGCCCGAACGATCCGATGCCGGGCAAGCCGTAGCCGCCCCCGATCTCGATGTGATAGCCGCGGGGGAAGCCGAGCCGCTCCTGGTCGTCCCACCCCCACCAGGGCATGTAGAGGTGGGCGCCGCCGGCCCCGTCGCTGTTGTAGCGCGGCAGCCGCTCGAGGGCCGGGACGTAGCCGCCGAGCCCGAAGCCCACCGTGTCCATCAGGTAGCGGCCGACCACGCCGGAATGGTTGGCGACCCCGGACGGGAAGTCGCGCGTCCTCGAATTCAGAAGGAGCCGGGCCGACTCGCAGGCGCTCGCGGCGAGGACGAGCACGCGGCTCCGGACCCTGCGCTCCTCCCCCGTCCGCTTGTCGACGTAGACGACGCCGGTCACCCTTCCGTCCCCGTCGGTCGTGATCTCCCGGGCCATCGCCTGATCGATGAGGGTGAGGCGCCCCGTCTCGAGCGCCGGCAGGATCTGCACCTGGCTCGCCGAGTAGTTCGATGCCGTCAGGCAACCACGGCCGCAATGCCCGCAGTAGTGGCAGGGCGGACGACCGTTCAGCGGCCGCGTGATGACCGCCCGGCGGTTGGGGATGCATGGGATCCCCAGCCGGTGGCTGGCCCGCTGAATGAGCAACTCGTGCGCCTTGGGCGGCGGCGGGTCGTGGAACACGCCGTCCGGGGCGCTGCGCAGTCCCTCGCGGCTCCCCGTGACGCCGATGAATGCCTCGGCCTTGTCGTAGTACGGCGCGATGTCCTCGTACGCGATGGGCCAGTTCCACCCCAGCCCGTCCCGGTCCCGCGGGTTGAAGTCGTAGTCCGAGAAGCGGAACGTCATCC
>JAPOWL010000379.1:11614-22897 GCA_026707615.1 Acidobacteriota bacterium
GCCGCCGACGATACGGGAACGGAACCACCAGAAGTCGTCCGTGTCGTCGGCGACCGTGTACGGCTCGCCGTCGAGCTCCCAGCCGCCGCTGGTGGTGGAGAAGAAACCGAACGGCTTCCCCTCGCCGAAGTAGCGCCGGCCTCCGGGCTCGGCCCCGCGGTGCTCGTACTCGTACGGCCAGTGGTGCTGCTTGAACTCCCGGTAGGGATCGAGCATCGGGCCGGCCTCGAGCAGCGTCACCCGGACGCCGAGGCGGGTGAGCACGTGGGCCACCGTCGCGCCCCCGGCTCCGGAGCCGATCACGACGACGTCGTGGATCTCCTCGCGCGGCTGGATGGCAGGCATCGGCCTGGTCGCAGAGTGACCGAAAGCAGGTCCGAGCGGGACAGAAGGTCCGAGGCGCGGGACAGAAGAAAGAAGGCCCGGCTTCTGGCCGGGCCTTCCGGGTCGATCTCTCCCGTCGGGCGTGTCGCCGCAAGCGCCCATCATCGGAGCGCCCCGTGTGAAGGAGCGCCCCCGTGGCCCCCCACGCAGAGCGTGCACGGCGAACGCGCGCGTCCGGCGCAGCCTGTGCGCTACGCGACCGACAGCAGGTTGAGCTTGCCGGTGCTGTCGCTCATCTTGTCGACCGGCACCCCCATCTTGTCCAGGATGGTGAGGTGCAGGTTCGTGGCCGGCGTCTTCTCCCGGTAGCGCAGGTGCCGCCCGCCGGGCTTGAGCTGCCCCGAGCCGCCGCCGACGAGCACCAGGGGCAGCCCCTTGTTGTCGTGGCGGTTGCTGTCGGACATGCCCGCCCCGTAGAGCAGCATCATGTTGTCGAGCAGGTTGCCGTCGCCATCCGGCGTGGCCCGTGCCTTCTCGAGGAAGTAGGCGAAGAGCGAGAGGTGGAACTCGTTGATCTTCGCGATCTTCTCGTAGAGCGTCGGGTCGTCGCGGTGATGGGACGTCGGGTGGTGGGAGTCCGGAACGCCGATCTCGGGATACGTCCGCCCGCTGATCTCGCGCGCCATCATGTAGGTGCTGACGCGCGTCAGGTCGGTCTGGTACGCCAGCAGCATCAGGTCGAACATCAGCCGGGCGTGCTCGGCGTAGGTCGCCGGGATGCCGGCGGGCTGATCGACCTCGGGCAGCTCGCGGTCGCTCTGCTCCTCGGCCTTCTGGATGCGGCGCTCGATGTCGCGCACGGCGTCGAGGTACTCGGTCACCCGCAGCCGGTCGTTCGGACCAAGCTCGCGCTGCAGCGTGTCGACCTTCTCGCTCACCGAGTCGAGGATGCTGCGGTCCTTGCGGATGCGCGCCAGACGCGCGGCCGGGTCGGTCGATCCGGCGTCGCCGAAGAGCTGCTCGAAGACGGCGCGGGGGTTGTTCTCGCCGAGAAGCGGCGTCGTCTCGTTGCGCCACGCGATCGTGTTCGTGTACGTGCAGCTGAAGCCGACGTCGCACGACCCCGACACGTCGCGGCTGTCGAGCGCGATCTCCAGGGAGGCGAGCTGCGTGTCCTTCGCGAACTCCCGCGCGATCAACTGGTCCACGGAGACGCCGGCGCGCAGGTTCGACTCGGTCCGCGCGGGCGTGACGCCGGTCAGGAACCGCGTGGCCGCGCTGGCGTGGACCCCCGCGTTGCTGGCGACGCCGTTCAGGCCCGTCAGCACGCTCATCTGGTCGCGATACGGCTCGATCTGCTTCAGGAGACGCGTGGTCTCGAAGGCCGCACCTTCCGCCGCCGGCGTCCAGTGCTTCATGGCCATGCCGTTCGGCACGTAGACGACGCCGAAGCGGCGCACCGGCCGGGCCGCACTGTTCCGAATGGCCGCGAACGCGGGGACCATGCCGTCGAGCAGCGGCAGGGCCAGCGTGGCGCCGATGCCGCGCAGCACGGTACGGCGGGGAATCGCCTTCCTGGTAACCATCATGAGTCTGACCTCCGCATCTGGAACGCCGTGCTCTTCACGATTCCGAGAATGACGGACGACCAGCAATAGTCCTCGCCGGCCGCCTCACGCACGATCCGCCGCACCGTCGGGGCATCATAGTACTCCAGTCCCCGGCCCAGCGCGTACATCATCAGCTTTTCGGTGACCGTTCCGACGAAGTCGTCCGGCCGATCCAGCAGGAGATCCCGGAGGCCGGTCGGTCCGTCGAACGCCGCCCCGTCCGGCAGCGTCCCCGAGGCGTCGATGGGCGTGCCGGCCTCGCTGGTCGGCCGCCACTCGCCGATGGCGTTGAAGTTCTCGAGCGAGAAGCCGATCGGGTCCATCGGGGCGTGGCATACCGCGCAGGCCGGGTTCTCCCGGTGCATCACCAGCGCCTCGCGCATCGAGAGCGGCTCGCCGTCGGCGTTCTCCTCCTCCAGGGTCGGCACGTCGGGCGGCGGCTCGGGCGGGGGAGCTCCGAGGAGGTTCTCCAGCACCCACTTGCCGCGCAGCACCGGCGACGTCCGGTTCGGATACGAGGTGACGGTCATCAGGCTGCCGTGGCTCAGCAGCCCGGCGCGCTCGCCGGGCGCGAAGGTCACCCTGCGGAACCGGTTCCCGTAGATGTTCGGAATCCCGTAGTGCCGCGCCAGCCGCTCGTTGACGAAGGTGTAGTCGGCCCGCAGCAGGTCGAGCAGGCTGGCGTCATCGCGCAACTGCTGCTCGATGAAGAGCTCCGTCTCCGCCTGGTAGGCCTCCCGCAGGTTCTCGTCGAACTCGGGGAACTCCAGCGGATCGGGGTAGACGCTCTCCATGTTGCGGAGGTGCAGCCACTGCCCCGCGAAGTTGTCGACGAGGGCCTTCGCGCGCGGGTCCGCCAGCATCCGGCGCACCTGCCGATCGAGGACGGCCGGGTCGCTCAGCGTGCCGTCCTCGGCGCGGTCGAGCAGCTCGTCGTCGGGAATGCTGCTCCAGAGGAAGAACGACAGCCGGGAGGCGAGCTCGACGTCGCTCACCGGGTACGCGGTTCCGCCGGCGACATCCACGGGGTCGCGCTCGATGCGGTACAGGAAGTCGGGGTCGGCGAGCAGGCGCTCGAGCGCGAAGCCGATGCCGTCGTCGAAGCTCCCGTCACGGCGACCGGCTTCGTAGAAGTCGAGGAGCGTGCGGACGTCGGTCTCGGTCACCGGTCGCCGGTAGGCGCGGCGCGCCAGCGTCGACAGAATCTCGCGCGCGCACGCGGGCTCGTCGGCGGACGTGGCCGGTGTGCAGGTGAAGATCCGCCGCCGGGTCGGCGTCGTTCCCGGTCCGTCGACGGTGTAGGGGCCGCTGATCTGCACGCTGCTGAGAGCCGGATTGCCGTCCGGCATGTCGTTGATCGCCAGCGCGAAGCCGGTCTGCCGCGGCTGGAGCACGCCGTCCGGCTCCCACGTCTCGCGCGGGAACGTGATGCCGATCACGTGCGGGCCGGCCTCCACGTTGACCCGGACTTCCAGTCCGTCGTCGGCGTGCAGCGTGTACGACTCCCAGTCGTCGGTGCCGCGGATGTTGCCGGCGAAGCTGATGGGGGACGGCGTCCCGGGCGCCTCGCCGCCGAAGGTGAACTGCTTGATGCGGCGGCCGTCGAGGCGAAAATCGATCTCGTGCGCCTGATCGATGCCGCGCACGTAGCCGACGTAGTTCGTCTGGAGGCGTGCCCGGATGACGTACTCGCCGTCGACCGGGAAGTGGTGCCGGATGGCGGCGCCGCCGCGCGAGCCGAACGGCAGGTCCTCGCTCTGGCGGTCTTCCTGGATGAGGTTCAGTGGGACGTCGTAGGTCCGGATGACGGCGCCGCCCGCGGGCGGGCGGCCGATGGCCAGCCGGCTGATCTTGCGCGCCGCCGAGACGTAGCGGTCGAGCAGGGCCGGCGAGAGCGAGAGCATGCCGGCGTTGTTGTCGAAGCCGTGCCGGTCGGGGGCGTCGGCCGGAATCCACTCGCCGACGTCGACGTCGAGGTCGAGCAGATCGCGGATGACGTGGCGGTACTCCGTCTGGTTCAGGCGATGGAACGCGTGCGTCCGCCCGGGATCCGGATTCGCGGCCGCCGCGGCGTCGAGCTGGTCCTCGAGCCAGCGCCGGAACCCGTCGTAGGTCTCCTTGTCGGGCCGCGGCCGCGGCTGCGGGGGCATCGCGCCGACGCGCAGCTTCCGGACCACCGCCTCCCAGACCTCGGGGTCCTCGCCCACGTTGTCGATGTCGACGTCGTCGAGGGCGAGGCCGACGGCGCGGAGCTGGGAGACGAGGAGCGAGCGCGGCTCGTCCGTGCCGCGCACGAAGTCGCCGTTGTGGCAGGTCACGCAGTAGCGGTCGAGCAGGGCGCGCTGCGGCGAGACCGCCGCGTGCGCGGGCTCCGCGGAGCCGGCGGGTCGGGCCGCGCCCGCAGCCGGCACGGCCTGCGCGTGTGCAAGGGCTGCGAACGCGAGGGTGAAGCCAACCGCCGCGAGCGCGCAGCTCCGTCTTCGCACCAGCCTGCCTCCTTCGGTACGTCCGTGCACAGCCGGCCGCACGCCGACCCCGGGCGGAGCCGCGTGTCGCCGCGGATGTGCTGCGGGACCGAATAGTCTGGTCGCATCGACGGTCCGTTGTCAACGTGGACGGGCTGCGATACCATCGACCACCCAACACGAGTCTGCGCCGCGGAACGGCGCGGACTCCACGAGTGATCGGTTGGACACCAGGCGGAAGCCGCAGTGCGACCACGCGGTCGCGGCAACGAAGCGGTCGCGGCAACGACTTGGTGGGCGGGGCCATCGCGAGGATCGTCGGGTGCGTCGGCGGGGCCGGCGCCGCCCCCGCGCGTCCCCGCTGGAGGAGGCAATCCACGTCATGCGCGCACACGCTCTCGCCGGTCGGGCAACCCGGCTGGTCGTGCTGGTCGGAGCCCTCGGTCCGGCCGCCGCCCCCGTCCTGGCGGGCGCCGACGGCGCGGCGCTGATAGAAGCGGCCAGGGCCCAGGACGCCGACACCGTCCGCGCGCTGCTCGCCGCCGGAGCCGACGCCAACGCGGTGCAGACGGACGGCGCGACCGCCCTGCACTGGGCGGCGTACCGCGACGATCTCCACACCGCGGACCTCCTGATCGGGGCCGGCGCGGACGTGGACGCCGCCAACGAGCTCGGTGCCACGGCACTCTGGCTCGCGGCCGGGAACGGGAGCCCGGCGATGGTCGGCCGCCTGCTGGATGCCGGAGCCCAGCCGAACGCCGCGCTGGCGGAAGGCGAGACGCCGCTCATGACCGCCTCGCGGACCGGCAACGCCGCCGCGGTGCGACTCCTCCTGGCCGCCGGGGCCGACGCGAACGCGGTGGAGCGCTCGCGCGGCCAGACCGCGCTCATGTGGGCGGTGGCCCAGGGCCACCACGCCATCGTCTCGGCGCTGCTGGACCACGGGGCGGACGTCGCGGCCCGGTCCATCACGCGTCCGCGCCTGATGTACGCGGACTCGACCAACGCCGGCCAGTACGACGAGGGAGTGATGTGGAACCGCGGCGGGTTCACGCCGCTCCTCTTCGCGGCGCGCGGGGGCGACGTGGAGTCGGCGAAGCTCCTGCTCGACGCCGGCGCCGACATCGACCAGCCGGCCCCGACCGGGGCCAGCCCCCTGGTCGTGGCGACCCACAGCGGCCAGGGCTCGTTCTCCGCGTACCTGCTGGATCGGGGAGCCGACGCCAATGCGGTCGGCGCGGGGTACACGGCACTGCACGCCGCCATCCTGCGCGGCGACAGGCGGCTCGTGGAACAGCTCCTCGAGCCCGGCGCCGACCCCAACGCCCGCGTCGAGCGCGGCACGCCGCTCCGGCGGGCCAGCCAGGACTGGGCCCTGAACCCGTCGCTCGTCAGCGCCACGCCGTACTGGCTCGCCACCTACTTCCGCGATCCGGCGATGATGCGCGACCTCGTGGCGGCCGGCGCCGACCCCCGGACGACGACGCGAGAGCGCTGGCGTCCGGTCCTCGCGCGCGCCGGCGGCGTCGGCCCCCCCTTCGTGGCCGGCGGCTTCGCGACACCCCTGATGGCCGCCGTCCGGGGCACCAGCACGCGCAACCGCTTCCGCCTCTCGGGCGGCGCAAGCCCCGACCCGGACCTGGAGGAGCGTCACGCGCTGGAGACGGCGCAGGTCGCCGTGGAGCTCGGGGCCGACATCAACGCCACCGACTGGAACGGCGACACGGCGCTCCACACCGCGGCCTCCCGCAACTACACCACCGTGGTCCGCTTCCTCGCGGAGCACGGCGCCGATCTCGACGCCAGGAACGCCGCCGGGCGGACGCCGCTGGCGCTCGCCAAGAGCGCGGCGGCGGCGCGCACGCAGAGGCTCATCGTGCTGGGACGCGACCCGAGCGGCAATACCGCGACCGTGCTGCACGAGCTCGGCGCGAGGGACGAGCCGGCGGAAGGCGCTGACGAGGCCGATTGGCGCTGACGCGATTCTCCCGCGCCCCCGAGCGTCCCGTCCGGCCTCGCCGGCTCCCGGGGCGGCAACGCGCCCTTCGACGCGCGGGGCCGAGTCTGGCCTGCGCGGCAGCGCTCGGCGCCCACCTCGCCGCCGCTGCCCAGGGGCCGCTCGCCCCCACCACGGCCGCGCCGGAGGCGGCCGTCCACGCGCTCGACGTCGCGGTGGCCCCCTTCCTCAACCTGAGCCGGCAGCCGGACGACGACTGGATCGGTGAGGGCATCGCCGAGACCGTCGCGACCGACCTCCGAACACGGGGCTGGACGGTGACGTCGTGCGCCCACGCCTCCGGGTGGGGCGCCGCACGGGAACGGGCCGTTCCCCCTTCCGCGGAAGAGCGCGCCGCCGGCAACGGGGGCAACGGGGACGGGGACAACGGGGGGGACACCGGCGACGGGGACACCGGCGACGGGGACACGGACGACGGGAGCGACGGCAACCGGAACACCCTCGGGGACGACCGGCGGCGGGGCAGCGGGAACGACGGGGCAGCAGCGAACGGCTGCGGCGGTCAGCGCGTGCTGGCGCAGGTCGCGGGCGCGTACGAACGCTTCGGCGACCAACTCCACGTCACCGCCGAGGTGGTCGACGTAGCGACGGGCGCGGTCGCCCACCGCGCCCGGATCGATGGCCCGGTGGGTGATCTCTTCGCTCTCCAGGACCGTCTCGTGGCGACGTTGGCGGACGGGCTGGCCGTGGTGAACGGGCCGCCAGCCTCAGTGACCGGTTCGCTGGTGTTCCACCCCGCCGCCACCGGCGGCGCGGACGCCAGCCGCGGTGCAGACGCCGCGGGCGGCCCGGATGCGGCGCGCGGCGGTGCGGACGCCGGCGGCGGCGCGGTTGCGGCCGGCCGTGCGAGTGCCGGCGGCGGTGGTTCCCGTGCCGGCGACAGCGACAGGACCGCCGCGGCACCGTCGGCGTCGGCGCCCCGGGAGTTCCGAGCGCCGCAAGGGACCGGGCTCGGCGGGTTCACCATCGGCGAACGGCCACGCGCGGTGGCGGCGCGGACGAACCAGCCGCCCCGCATCGACGGGCGCCTCGACGATGCGGTGTGGCTGGCGGTCGAGCCGATCACCGACTTCGTGCAGACCAGCCCGGTGGAGGGCGCCCCCGCGACGGAGCGGACGGAGGTGTGGATCGCCTACGACCGCGACCACCTCTACATCGCCTTCTACGCGCACTACTCCGACCCCGGCATCATCCGCGCGAACCGGGCGGAGCGCGACCAGTCGATGGGCGACGACCGGATGGCGGTCCTGTTCGACCCGTTCCTCGACCAGCAGCGCGCCTACCAGTTCTCGGTGAACGGGTACGGCGTGCCGGGCGACTCGATCGTCAATGCCGGCGGGCAGGCGTCCCGCAGCCGCAGCAGCGTCGGGCGCTCGAGCGGCGGAGGCGGCGGCGGGGGCGGGGGCGGCGGCGGGGGTGGCGGCGGGGGCGGCGGGAGCTTCCAGGCCGGGTTCGGCATCCGCGGCGACCGCTCCTGGGACGCGCTGTTCGAGGCCGGCGGGGGCCTCGTCGAGGACGGCTGGACGGCGGAGATGGCCATCCCCTTCAAGAGCCTCCGCTACCCGGCGCGGGCGGCCGGCCAGTCGCACCGCTGGGGGTTCCAGATCAGCCGCAACATCCGCGAGAAGTCCGAGTCGCTGGTCTGGTCGCCGGTCTCGCGCGACATCGCCGGCCAGTTGACCCAGATGGGGATGCTGGAGGGGCTCACGGACCTGTCGACGAGCCGCAACCTGGAGTTCCTGCCGACGTTCACGGGCCTCCAGGTCGGCTCGTTCGACGCCGGCTCCGGCGGATTCCGCAACCAGGATCCGCTGGGCGAGATCGGCGTGGGCGTCAAGTACGGGGTCACCTCCAACCTGACGCTCGACCTGACCTACAACCCGGACTTCTCGCAGATCGAGTCGGACCGGCCGCAGGTCGAAGTGAACCAGCGCTTCGCGCTCTTCTACCCCGAGCAGCGGCCGTTCTTCCTGGAGGGACAGGAGATCTTCGCCGCCGCCACGCCGGTCAACCTCGTGCACACGCGCACGATCGTCGACCCGCGCTACGGGGCGAAGCTCACCGGGAAGGTCGGCGACATGACGCTGGGCGTGTTCGTCGCCGACGACGAGGCCGCCGGGAGGCTCGACGACGTGTCGGACCCGGCCTTCGGGAGCTTCGCGCAGTCGTTCATCGGACGCGCGCGCTACGACGTCTACCCGGAATCCTACGTCGGCGCCATCGCCACCACGCGGGAGCACGGGGACGACTACACCCGCGTCGGCGGGGTCGACGGCCGGTTCCGGCTCGACCGGACGCACAGCGTCAGCTTCACGGCCGCCGGCTCCGCGCACCGGAACGCCGTGGACGGGGAGCTCGGCGGGGCGATCCTCGAGGTGGACTTCGCGCGGCAGGCGCGCAACCTCACCTACAGCCTCGCCCACAGCAGCATCGAGCCCGGCGTCCGCACCGGCACGGGGTTCATCCCGCGCGTCGACATCCGCCGCACCGACGCCAACGTGGGCTACCGCTGGTGGCCGGAGGGGCGACTCATCAACTGGGGTCCCAGCTTCACCTACCTCCGCAACTACAGCCACCTGGGCACCCTCGAGGACGAGCAGTTCCGCGGCGACGTCACCTTCGAGTTCGTCCGCAGCGTCCGCCTCTCCGGCGGCATCAACCGCGATCTCGAGCGCTACGGCGGCATCGACTTCCGCAAGACGAACTACTCGTTCTTCGGTGTGGTGAGCGGACGCGTGCTGTCCGTCGTGGGCGGGATGAACGGCGGTGACGGGATCTACTTCAGCGACAACCCGTTCCTCGGCCGCTCCAGCGGAGGGAGCCTGGCCTTCTACCTGCGGCCCACGCCGCGGCTCCGCGCCGACCTGCAGACGTTGTTCAGCCGCTTCCTCGACCCCTACGGCGCGACCGTGTTCGACGTGCAGATCTACCGCTGGCGGGCGAACTACCAGTTCACCAACCGACTGCTGCTCCGGCACATCGCGGAGCACAACACGCTGAACGGGACGCTCGGAAACAACGTGCTGCTGACGTACCGCATCAACGCCGGCACGGTGGCGTTCCTCGGCTACGACGACCGCTTCCTGCGCGGGTCGCTGCTCGACGCGGTGCTCTTCCCGACCCGCCAGTTCGAGCGCACGAACCGCGCCTTCTTCACCAAGGTCTCGTACCTGTTCCGCTATTGACCGACACCCTCGGGCGCCCGCCCCGATTGACCCGCGCGCGGCCGCCGGATCGGGCCGGCCGAACGCCCGGCAGGAGGAACGTCCCGTGACCAGCCCACCATTCGTTACCGCGACCGCAAGGTCGCGCCGCGGCCTCCGCCTGACGCCCGACGGAACCTGCAGGACGCCGCCTCGTTCCCCCGCGCAACCTCCCAGCCTGGACAACGCGATCCGCGCAACGTTGCGCGTCGCGCTCTGCTGTCTCGCGGCCGCCGCGATCGCCGCCGCGCCCGACGCCGCCCATGCCCAGCACGGCGCCACCAACGGCGAGTGGCGCAGCTACGGCGGCGACCTCGGCGGCACCAAGTACTCGCCGCTCGACCAGATCGACGCCTCGAACTTCTCGGATCTGGAGATCGCGTGGCGGTGGCGATCGGCGGATGCCGACCTCGACCTCGAGGCGCTCCGCGAGATTCACCCCGATCTGAGCATCCTCAGCTTCAAGGCCACGCCGCTCATGGTCGGCGGCGTCGTCTACGTCGTGACGCCGCTCCGGCAGGCGGCGGCCATCGACGCCGGGACCGGCGAGACGCGGTGGCTGTACGACCCCGACGCGATCCGCGGCACCCGGTACTCGATCAACGCGGGCACCTACAGCTCGCGCGGGCTGGCCTACTGGGCGGACGGGGAGGAGGAGCGCATCTACTACGGCACCCCGGACGGCTACCTGCTGGCCGTCGACACCGCGACCGGCGAGCCGGCGCGCGGCTTCGGCGACGACGGGCGCGTCGACCTCGCGGCGGGGATTCCGCGCGCCGGCCGGGAGACGACGGACGACCAGGGCCATCCGTGGATCGGCATCAACTCGCCGCCCATCGTGGCGCGGGGCGTCGTCGTGACCCCGACCTCCATCTCGGACCAGCCGATCACGATGGAGCAGCCGCCGGGCTGGGTCCGGGGCATCGACGCCCGCACCGGCGCGACGCGCTGGACGTTCCGCACCGTGCCGCTGAGCGACGACTACGGGGCGGACACCTGGGGCAACGAATCGTGGCGCTACTCCGGCGGGGCCAACGTCTGGGCGGCGTTCAGCGTCGACGAGGAGCTGGGCTACGTCTACCTGCCGACCGGCACGCCGACGAACGACTACTACGGCGGCCACCGGCCCGGCGACAACCTCTTCGCCGAGAGCCTGGTCGCGCTCGACATCGAGACCGGCCAGCGCATGTGGCACTTCCAGGCCGTCCACCACGGGGTCTGGGACTACGACTTCCCGACCCACCCGAACCTGGTGGACATCACCGTGGGCGGCCGCGAGATCCCGGCGATTGCCCAGGTGAGCAAGCAGGGCTTCACCTACGTCTTCGACCGCGCGACCGGCGAGCCGGTCTGGCCGATCGAGGAGCGCCCGGTGGAGACCGACACCGACCTCGTCGGCGAGGTGCTCGCTC
This sequence comes from Acidobacteriota bacterium, assembly GCA_026707615.1. Lineage (GTDB taxonomy): Bacteria > Acidobacteriota > Vicinamibacteria > Vicinamibacterales > UBA8438 > JAGWAJ01. The sequence goes on from JAPOWL010000379.1 coordinate 22,646, forward strand.
CGACGCAGCCGTTCCCGACGCGGCCCGCCCCGTTCGAGGAGCAGGGATCGTCCATCGAGCAGCTCGTCGACTTCACGCCCGATCTCCGCGCGATGGCGGTCGAGGCCGTGCGCAACCACCGCCTCGGCGGGGTCTACTCGCCGCCGATGCTGTCGGTCGACGGGGGCCTCCAGGGGACGACCCACACCACCCCGATCTAAACCGGTGCTAACTGGGAAGGCTCAGCGGTCGACCCGGAGACCGGCATCCTCT